>NZ_JBHSQW010000023.1:168203-200149 GCF_042658695.1 Pseudonocardia hispaniensis
TGGACCACTGGGGAGCGGCGATCCGGGCGGCGGCCGCGTGCGCCATGTACGTGAGATGGTCGCTGCCCTCGGGAACTTCCTTCGGGATCATCCCGCTGACCTTCTGCGTCTTGAACACCGTTCCCGGCGCGAGGTCGAAGAAAGGGTACTCCGGCTCGGTGCAGCCCATGCACGGCTGGCCGGCCCGGGTCTTGGAGGACTGCCGGTTCCACAGGATCCGGTTGCAGGGGGAGTGCGTCATGGGACCACGGCAGCCGAACTCGTAGAACAAGCAGCCGGTCCGGGTGCCGTCACCGAACGACGTGGTCGACTGCTTGTACTCGAAGAACTGCACCCGCGTACATCCGGTCTGGGTGAACGTCTTGAAGAACGTCTCCGGACGGTGCAACTCGTCGAGCGCGATGTCGCCGGCGCGCCCGGTGGCGAGCGCGACGATGACCTGGGTGATCCAGTCGGGGTGCGCCGGGCAACCCGGAACGTTGATCACCGGAAGGCCCATCTTGGAGCGGAAGTCCGGGCCGAGGAAGCCGCCCTTCTCCCGCTTGTGGAACTGCAGCCCCGTCGAGCCCGACGGGTTCGGCTCCATCGCCGGGATACCACCCCACGAGGCGCAGTCGCCGATCGCGACCACGATCTGGGCCTGGGCGGCCAGGTCGGTGACCCAGTCCTTCATCGCGCGGTCGGCGAACATGTCGTAGCGCCCCGTGCCGTCCGGGCCCTCGATGACCGTTCCCTCGAACACGAAGATGTCCAGCGGCCGGTCACCCCGGGCACAGTCCCAGAACACCTTCTGAGCCTGGCTGCCCAGCTCCATTCCGAGCGACGGGTGCCAGAGCAGATCGAGACCGAAGTCAACGATCAGATCGACGACGTTGGGCTCCTCCGCATTCAGGAACGACATGGTGTTGCCGCTGCAGGCCCCGCCTTGGAACCACAGCACAGACGCCATGGGTACTCCTCTCAATTGCTCCCGTGTCCACACGGGGTAGCTGTGGTGGGAATCGACGCTCGAGCGCCGCGGGACAGCCGTTCGAGGCCGGCTGTCAGGAGGAACCGAGCTGACGACCGAAAGCCTTCGCAACCTGCAGCAGGTAGCCGAGGCCGCGGGCGACGTCGTCGTCCTTGAGAGCCCGGAGCAGTCCGAACACTCCGGTGGGCATCGAGGGCTCCCGGTCGATCTGGTCCCGCCCTTCGACGAGTGCGCCGGCCAGCTGGGAGATGACCTGCACTGCCTTCGGGTCGGTGAGGCTGGAGGAGAGCAGGGCGCTCAGCGCCGGGGTGGCGCCGACGACCGACCCGGACAACGTCGCGAGGCTGCTCGCCAGTCCCTTGTAGTCGATCGGAGGCAGCGAGACGCCCTTGCCGTTACCGCGCAGCTCGCCGAGAGCCTCCGCCAGCGAGTCCCCGATCACCTCGCTGCGGCTGAGCATTCCGTCCAGGCCGACGACCAGCACAGCCAGCAGATCGGCGTGGTCAAGCAGGGTGTTCAACGCTGCCACGACCTGGGGCTCGTCCATCCGGGCCAGCAGATCATCTGCCGGGGAGGGGGCGACAAGCTGACCGTTCAGCGCCACGTGGGCCTCCTACTGTCATCGCTCAGAGATTTTCGGTTGATTCGGGGTGGTGAGCTGGGGCACAGGCTACGCGCTGCTGCGCGAGACGCCTATCGTCATCGCGCATCCGCTGTCATGATTGCGCAGACTTGCTGGCTTAGATGCGCACGACTTCACTGTGGAGGTTTCGTGATCGAGATACCTGATCTAGTGATCCCGGCGCTGGTCATCCACGGCCGGTGCGGGAGATGAGGTGTCGCGTCTCACCAAGCTCGGCTTCATCGACGTTCGGCGCACCAGCAACCCCGTCCGGCGCAGGGTCCGCTCCCGCGGCATCCCCCCGGCACTGGAGAAACACGAGATCTTCTACACCGAGCACCCGCACGACGCCGCCGAACTGATCGGAAAGGCGTTCTCACCCGCCACGCTGACCCGCGGAGACCTCGACTCGCAGCGGTTCGCGGCCAGCCTGCACGGGGTGCGGCTGCGCGATGTGAGCATGCTCTACGTCGACCTCGCCATCGCCGCCACACTCGACATCCCCTCGATCGGCCCCTACTTCGCCGTGCACATGCCGACGAACGGGCGGGCCGTCTGCAAGCAGGACGGACGCACCTTCGAGGCCAACCCGATCCGCGCCCTCGTCACCAGTCCCGGGATGGCGCTGACCATGCGCTTCGACCACGACTCGCCGCAGCTGGTCATCCGGATCGAGCAGGCGGCACTCGAGCGGCACCTGGCCCGGATGCTCGGCGGCAGCCTGTCCCGGCCGATCGTCTTCGAGCCCGAGATGGACCTGACCACCGACGCCGCGATGCGCTGGCACGGCGCGATCCAGCTGCTGCACACCGAGGTCTACTACCCCGGCTCGCTCGTCCAGCGCGGTCAGGGCATCGGCGCGCTCGAGGAACTCGTGATGAGCTCGCTGCTGCTCCTGCAGCCGTCCAGCCACCAGGCGCAGCTGACCGGCCAGACCGAGCAGCCGGGCCGCCGGGTCGTGCGCGCCGCGCTGGACTACATCGAGGAGCATCTCGGCGAGCGGATCACGATGAACGACATCGCCAAGGCCGTGCATATGAGTGTGCGCGCCGTCCAGCAGGGTTTCCGGGAGGAACTGGGCACGACCCCGACCGTCTACCTGCGGGACCGGAGGCTGGAACGGGCCAGGGAGGACCTCACCGACGCCGAGCCGTCGGACGGGGTAACGGTCACCGACGTCGCGGAGCGGTGGGGTTTCAGCCACCTCGGCAGCTTTGCGGCGTTGTACCGGAAACGGTGGGGTGAGTCGCCGTCGGAGACCCTTCGCCGATAGCGGCGTGGGTGTGTACGGTCTGCGCATTCGAGCGGAGGGAGACGACCGGATGCACGAGTTGTCGATCTGCAAGTCGATTGTCGACATCGTCAACCGGCATGCCGCCGGACGCGATGTACGGACCGTCCACCTGCGGGTCGGAATGCTGCGGCAGATCGTCCCGGATACGCTGGTGTACTGCTGGTCGCTGGTGAACGAGGAAACGCCGCTCGCCGGGTCCAGTCTTGAGGTCGAGAGCGTACCGGCTGCGATACGCTGCACGGACTGCAATCACACTCAGACGCTCGACGAACCGATTTTGGTGTGTGCAAACTGTGCCGGCACGAAGGTCGAGATCGTCGCCGGCGAGGAATTTCTCATCACATCACTCGAACTTTCGGAGGCCTGAGCGCAATGGGTCGATTCCATCGGCATGACGACACGGGGCACGGACACGGACACGGGCGCGGGCACGGGCACGGGCACGACGACCTCGGTGACCACACCGGCTACCAGACCGGCACCGAGCGCATCGAGATCCTGGAACGGATCTTCGACGAGAACGACCACACCGCCGCCGCCAACCGGGCCGATTTCGACAACGCCGAGGTCATCGCCGTCAACCTGATGTCGTCGCCGGGGGCGGGGAAGACCTCCGTCCTGCGCGAGACCCTCCAGCGGCTTCGGCACCTGCGGGTGGGGGTCATCGAGGGTGATATCGAGACCAGCATCGACGCCGACCGGCTCGCCGGTCTCGGCGCCACCATCTCGCTGATCAATACCGCCAACGGGTTCGGCGGGGAATGCCACCTGGATGCGCCGATGATCCGCTCGGCGCTGCCCCGGCTACCGCTGGCCGAACTGGACATGGTGATCATCGAAAACGTCGGGAACCTCGTATGCCCCGCCGAGTTCGAGGTCGGCGAGCATGCCCGGGCAATGGTGTTCTCGGTGACCGAGGGCGAGGAGAAACCGCTGAAGTATCCGGTGATGTTCCGGTCGGCGGACCTCGTGCTCGTCAACAAGGTCGATCTGCTTCCCCATCTCGACTTCGACCTGAGTCTGTTCTATGCGAACCTGCGCTCGGTGAACCCGAACGTGCAGACGATCGAAATGAGTGCGCGCACGGGTCAGGGACTCGATGAATGGTGTGACTGGCTGTCGGCCCTGCGGGCGGACCGCGCGTCGAATGTCACGACATCGGGCCTGAACGCATGACCGCCCGGGCCAGTCGGTACCTCCTCGGAGGAGACGGGCCCAGGCGGAGGAACCATCGGCTACCGCGCCGCCTCCAGAAGATGGTGCAGCAGCAGCAGTTGCGTGATCGCCAACGGCTCGCTGCGGGTATCGGGACCGAGCCGGCCGAGACACTCCACGGGAGGGCTGTCCCCCGGCTCCCCCATCGCAGCCCAGATCGCCTTCTCGACGGCGAGGCTCTCCTCCCGGGGCACGTAGCCGTGGATGTGCAGCGCGTCGACCGGGCGACCGTCGGTGTCGCGTTCGAGCTTGAGATGCATCGCGCGGCTCAGCCCCGGCTGCAGGACGGCGCTCAGATCCGGATGCCGGATCGTCGGCCGCAGCAGCAGCTGCGCGGACAGCGATGAGCCCGCCGGGTCATCACGTCCCTCGACCGGGGCGAAGCGGACCACGATGTCGGCGTCCTGACGCTGCGGCCGGATGAACGCCTCGGACTCCGGTTCCCGCCGCTCCAGCTCGGCCAGTACCTGCTCCGGTGCGTAACCACGCTTGCGGGTGTCGCGCTGGATCTTCCAGTCTCGCCGGATCTCCTCGACCGGGTCGAGGAACACCGTCACGTCGAAGCAGGCACGCGCCAGCTTGCTGTGCAACGGAAACAGTCCCTCGACGATGATGAACTCGTTCGGCTCGACCAGCTCAGGCCGGGTGAGCTCGCCCGTGGAGTGGTCGTAGACCGGCTTCAGGATCGGATGTCCGGTGGCGAGCAGCTGCAGATGCTGCTCCATGATGGTGATGTAGTTGCACTCCGGGTGCAGCGCGGTGAACGGAAGACCCTTGCGTTCGACCCGGTCGTAGCGGTGGTAGTCATCGGTACACAGCGACACGCACCGCTGCGGACCCAGTGCCTCCACCAACCCGGCGGTGAGCGTGGTCTTTCCCGCGGCGCTGTCGCCGGCGATCGCCAGCATCACCGGCCGCACGTGCTCCCCCTTGTCGCCCGCGCGGCTGATCCGGAGCATCTTGTCAGGCACGGGCCGCTCTCCCGGGAACGGGCGGCCCCGCGGCGGCGCCTTCCACCGTGGCGAGCGCGGTCCGGGCGACGGCGGATGCGGACAGTCCGAGTTCGTCGGCGACCTCGTGGCCCGGTCCACTGGCACCGAAGCGTTCCAGGCCGATGACCGCGTCCTGCGGTCCGGCGAGGGCCTGCCAGCCAGTGGGCACCCCGGCCTCGATCCAGACGACCGGGGCCGTCGGCCTCGGGTAGCTTCCGGACCGCAGAGCGTCGGCCAGACGTTCGCGGCACAGCACCGAGACGACCTGCGCCTCGACGCCGCGGGCCGCCAGCAGTTCCGCGGCGACCAGGGACAACGAGACCTCCGACCCGCTGGCGGCGAGCACCACGTCGGGGGCCCGGGAAGGGACCCGCACGGTGCGTGCGCCGAACCGGCGGCAGTCGTCGAGCCCCGCCCCGCCGAGAACCGGCAGGTCCTGACGGCTGAGCACGAGCGCGGTCGGTCCGTCCAGGTTCGCCGTCGCGAGCTCCCAGGCGAGCGCGGTCTCGGCCGCGTCGGCCGGGCGTAGCACGGTCAGCCCGGGGATGATCCGCAGCGACTCGAGCTGTTCGATCGGCTGGTGGGTGGGCCCATCCTCGCCGACGTAGATCGAGTCGTGGGTGAACACGTGGATCACCGGCTGGTTCATCAACGCGGACAGCCGCAGCGCGGGCCGCAGATAGTCGGCGAACACGAGGAACGTGCTGCCGAACGGGCGCAGCCCGCCGTGGAGCGCGATCCCGTTCATCGCCGCGGCCATCGCGTGCTCGCGGATTCCGAAGTGGATGGTGCGCCCGGCGTACTCGCCGGGACCGACGTCCCCGCCCGGAATGCTGGTGTTCGTCGACGCCGCGAGGTCGGCCGAACCGCCGACCAGCGCGGGATAGGCCGGGGCCAGCGCCTGCAACGCCGCCCCGGAGGCCTTGCGGGTCGCCATGCGGGCACCCGCGGCCGCACCGTCCGCGAGTGGCTTCAGCACGCCGAGATCCGGCGCGGACGGGACACGGTCGAGCGGGAAGCTCGCGGCGAGCTCCGGGTTGGCCTGCGCCCATTCGCTGTGCGCCCGCTCCCAGCGCACCCGCTGCTGGGCGCCCGCGCTGGCGCGGACGGTCCCGGCGAGCCGGACGGCGGTGGGCACGTGGAACGGGGTGTCGGGCCAGCCGAAGCGGCGGCGCATCGCGGCGATGGCCGCCGACCCGAGGGGCGCGCCGTGCGCCGCCGGGGTCCCCTGCACCTCCGCCGCGCCATAGCCGATCGTGGTCTTGACGGTGATGAAGGTCGGACGGTCCTCGATCCGCCGGGCCTCGGCGAACGCCCGGTCGAGCGCCGCGACGTCGTTGCCGTCATCGACCCACAGCGTCCGCCACCCGTAGGAGGCGAAGCGGGCCGCGGCATCGTCGGCGCAGCTGCGCTCGGCGGGGCCGTCGATGGTCACGTTGTTGTCGTCGTAGATCACCGTGAGCTTGCCGAGCCGCAGCCGCCCGGCCAGCGAGGCGGCCTCGTGGCTGACGCCCTCCATGAGGTCACCGTCCCCGGCCAGCACCCAGGTGCGGTGGTCGACGACCCGGTGCTCGGGGGTGTTGCACCGGGCGGCGAGCATCTGCTCGGCCAGCGCCATGCCGACCGCGTTGGCCAGGCCCTGACCCAGCGGCCCGGTGGTGGTCTCGACCCCGGGGGTGTGGCCCACCTCGGGATGTCCGGGCGTGCGCGAGCCCAGCTGACGAAAGCGGCGCAGCTCGTCCAGGGACAGGTCGTAGCCGAACACGTGCAGCAGCGCGTACAACAGCATCGAGCCGTGCCCGGCCGACAGCACGAACCGGTCCCGGTCCGGCCAGTCCGGCCGGGACGGGTCGTGGCGCAGGTGCCGCGACCACAGCACCCAGGCCGCGGTCGCGGTACCCAGCGGAAGCCCGGGGTGGCCGCTGTTCGCGGCCTGCACGGCGTCGGCGGCCAGGAACCGCAGCGTTGCCGCGGCCAACTCGTCGAGCTCGGTGGGCGGGATGGTCCCGTTGGCCAGGCCCGTGGCACCGTCGAGCTCGGGGCTGAGGGCGCCGGTGGCCGGGGTCGACAGCGGGTGCTTCATTCGGTCTCCTCCGCGGTGGCCCCCGCCCGGAGGGCAGCCACTCGGTCGGCCATCGATCCCGGGCCGGTGAACAGGGCCGAGCCCGCGCAGAACACCGTCGCGCCCGCCCGTGCGGCGGCGCCGATGGTGTCGCGGGCGATCCCGCCGTCCACCTCGAGCTCGATGTCGTGGCCGCGCGCGTCGATCAGCGTGCGGGCAGCGGCGATCTTGGGCTCCATGCTGGCCAGGTAGCGCTGGCCACCGAAGCCCGGGTTGACGGTCATCACCAGGAGCAGGTCGACCAGGTCGAGGACGTTCTCGACCGCCGCCAGCGGCGTGGCGGGGTTCAGGGCCACCCCGGTGCGCGCACCCAGTTCCTTGATCCGGCCCAGGGTGCGGTGCAGGTGCAGGCACGCCTCGGCGTGCACGATGACGATCCCGCAGCCGGCCTCCACCCAGCGGGGCAGCATCGGATCGGGGTCCTCGACCATCAGGTGGGCTTCGAAACCGAGGTCGACCAGTCCGCGGGTGGCGGCGATGACGTCGGGGCCGAACGTCAGGTTCGGGACGAAGCGTCCGTCCATCACATCCCACTGGACACGGTCCACCCCCGCCTTCTCCAGTTCCAGGAGCTGGCCTCCGAGGTCCGCGTAATTCGCGGGCAACACCGACGCGACGATCGTCGGCTGGGGGGGAACAGCCATCGCACCTCCTCGTGGGGTCAATGCCTCCGACGCTAGGTCCGGCCTCGCGCGCCCGACCCCCGCAGCGGGGGGAACACAGGGGGGAAACTGCGTGCTGCCGGGACGGGGCGGCCTAGTGTCTGCGCCATGACGAAGCCAGGGTCTCTGCCACTGCGGGTGGTGCTCGTGGACGACCACGAGATGGTCGTGGCCGGTCTGAAGGCGATGCTCGCGCCGTTCCGCGGCCGCGTGCGGATCGTCGGCGAGGCGATCGGCGCCGATCACGCGATGCGCATCGTCGCCGGACTCAACCCAGACATCGTGCTGTGCGACGTTCGCATGCAGGGGGCCAGTGGTCTGGATCTGTGCCGGGCGCTGCGGGAGCGCGACCCGAACCGCAAGGTCGTGCTGCTGTCGGTCTACGACGACGAGCAGTACCTGTTCCAGGCGCTGCGCGCGGGCGCCTCCGGCTACCTGCTCAAGAAGATCAGCGGCGAAGAGCTGGTCCACCAACTCGAGCTCGCCGCCTCGGGCGTGACGGTGATCGATACGGCGTTGGCCGGACGGGCGGTGGACACCGCGGCGCGGCTGCAGAGCGACGAGTTCTGGCCCGGCGCCCGGCACGGGCTGACCCACCGGGAGAGCGAGGTCCTCTCGCTGATGGTGAGCGGCCTGTCCAACCGGGGGATCGCCAGCCGGCTGGTGGTCAGCGACGAGACCGTGAAGAGCCACGTCCGGTCCATCTACCGCAAGCTGGGGGTCAACGACCGCACGGGCGCCGTGGCGACCGCGCTACGCGAGGGGATCTTCCATTGAGCAGGCACGAGACGCATCCGATGCTCGGGCTCGTCGACCCGGAGCAGGAGTACGCGCTGCTGCTCGGCATCATCGAGGCCGTCTCCAGCGGGCCCGCTGTCGAGCCGCTCGCCGCGGCCGTCGCCCGGCTGATCACCGAGGCCACCGCGACCGACGTGTGCTTCGTCCACGTTCTCGACGACGCGGAACGTTCGCTCACCCTGGCCGGGGCGACACCGCCGTTCGACCAGCAGGTGGGCCGGATCCGGCTGCCGCTCGGGGCCGGGGTGACGGGCTGGGTGGCCAGCCACCGGGAGCCCGCCGTGATCACCGAGCACAAGGAGGCGGACCCGCGCTACCTGCCCATCCCCGCGTTACGCGGCACCGAGTTCACCTCGATGGCCTCGGTGCCGATGGCGGCCGACCTCCCCGGGCTCGTCGGCGTGCTCAACGTGCACACGGTGGCCCGTCGCGAGTTCACCGAACGCGATATCCGGCTGCTCGTCGCCATCGGCAACCTGGTGGCCGGCGCACTGCACCAGGCCCGGACGCACCGCAAGCTCGCGGCCAGGGAACGGGCGCACGAGCGGTTCACCGAGCAGGTGATCGCGGCCCAGGAGACCGAACGGCGCAGGCTGGCCGGCGACATTCACGACGGGATCTCGCAGCGGCTGGTGACGCTGTCCTACCACCTGGATGCCGCCGGGCAGATGTTGCGCGACGATCCGGCCGAGGCGGCCGCGCAGCTCGACCTCGCGCGGGGTCTGGTCGACCTCACCCTCGACGAGGCGCGGGCGGCGATCGGCGGGCTGCGCCCACCGGTCCTGGACGATCTCGGGTTGGCCGGTGGGCTGGCCAGCCTCGCGCGGTCGATGCCGCAGGTGGACGTGCACGTCGACCTCGCCGACAACCGGCTGCCCGAGCACGTCGAGATCGCGCTCTACCGGATCGCCCAGGAATGCCTGCAGAACATCAGCAAGCATGCGGACGCCACCACGGCGAGGATGACCTTCCGGGTGCACCGCGGCCGGGCCCGGCTCGAGGTCGCCGACAACGGCGTGGGTTTCGACGTCGGCGTGGTCGCCGAGGGGGCGACCGGCTACGGCATGCAGTCGATGACCGAGCGGGCCGAGCTGGTCGGCGGAGAACTGCGGGTGGTCTCCCGCCGAGGGTTGGGCACGACGATCATCGCCACCGTCCCGGTCGCCGCCCAGCGACCTCGCACCACGGAGCCATAACGTCACGGGAGTGGCCCCCGGCCGCGCGTTATGGAGCCATAACGCGGTGGTGGGCGGCCGGGGTGCGGTTGGGTCAGGCGGGCTGGAGCTCGGCGCGGCGGCGCACCGCGGCGGCGTTGGCGGCCACCCGCTCGGCCAGCGCGGCCTGACCGTCGGCCACCCGGTCCGGGTCGCCGGCCCATCCGGCCAGCGCCGGGTCGACGAGCGCGCGACCGAACGAGAAGGTCAGCGGCCACGGAGTGGGCAGCCCCTGCATCGAGGCGAGGTTCGCGGTCGCCCGCTGCGGCGACTGTCCGCCGGAGAGGAACGCGACACCGGCCAGCTCGTCGGGCAGCGCGCGCAGCACCTCCACCGTCGCCTCGGCGACCTGCTCGGCGCTCGACGGCTCCGAGTGGTCGGCGCCCTCGATGACCATGTTGGGCTTGAGCACGATCCCCGCCGGGTCGACGGAGAACGCCGCGAGCTCGGCGAAGACCACCTCGTGCACCGCGGCGGTGACCTCGGCACAGCGGCTCAGCGAGTGGTCGCCGTCCATCAGGACCTCGGGCTCGACGATCGGCACGATGCCCGCCTCCTGGCAGGCCGCGGCGTAGCGGGCGAGAGCGTGCGCATTGGCCCTGATGCCGGCGTCGCTGGGCAGGGTGTCGGTGATGGCGATGACGGCCCGCCACTTCGCGAATGCGGCCCCCAGCTCCGCGTAGTGGGCCAGCCTGCCGGGCAGGCCGTCCAGGCCCTCGGTGATCTTCTCGCCGGGCAGGCCGGGGCAGGGCTTCGCACCCATGTCGACCTTGATGCCGGGCAGGATGCCCAGCGCGCGAACCGCGTCGGCGAACGGTCGCCCGTCGGCGAACTGCTGGTGCAGCGTCTCGTCGCAGAAGATGATCCCGGAGACACCCTCGGCCAGATCCGGGGTGCTGGACAGCAGTTCCCGATAGGCGCGCCGGTTCTCCGCGGTGGGCTCGACACCCGCCTTCTCCAGCCGCGATGACATCGTTGCGATGCTCTCGTCAGCGGCGAGGATGCCCTTGCCCGGCGCCACCATCTGCGCCGCGACCTGCCTGCACGTGCTCATCGTCGATCTTCCTCCCGATTGACCGGACCGTGACGCTAGGGGCGGGACGCGGCGTGCGCCTCCCCCGGGCGGAGGACCGGGTGGGGGGCGGACCCAATACTTAAGTGTTTACCGAATTGTTTGTGCCTAATTCTTGATAGACAGTCTCATTGTTGCTCGTCAGGATGGGCACCATGAGCGACCGATGGAGCGCCGGAGTCATCCCCTACGCCGAGATGGGCTACTGGCAGCCGGACTACGTCCCCAAGGACACCGACGTGTTGTGCGCGTTCCGGATCACCCCGCAGGACGGGGTGCCGCCGGAGGAAGCCGGCGCCGCCGTCGCCGGCGAGTCGAGCACCGCCACCTGGACGGTCGTCTGGACCGACCGGCTGACCACGTTCGACCACTACCAGGCGAAGTGCTACAAGGTGGAAGCGGTGCCGGGCAGCCCGGGACAGTGGATCGCCTGGATCGCCTACGACCTCGACCTGTTCGAGGAGGGCTCGATCGCCAACCTGACGAGCTCGATCATCGGCAACGTGTTCGGGTTCAAGCCGCTCAAGGCGCTGCGCCTGGAGGACATGCGGATCCCGACCCACTACGTGAAGACGTTCCAGGGACCCGCGCACGGCATCGTCATGGAGCGGGAGTACCTGAACAAGTTCGGCCGTCCGCTGCTGGGGGCGACCACCAAGCCGAAGCTGGGGCTCTCCGCACGCAACTACGGCCGGGTGGTCTACGAGGCCCTGCGCGGCGGGCTGGACTTCACCAAGGACGACGAGAACATCAACAGCCAGCCGTTCATGCGCTGGCGCGACCGGTTCCTGTTCTGCATGGAGGGCGTCAACCGGGCGCAGGCCGAGACCGGTGAGGTCAAGGGGCACTACCTGAACATCACCGCGGGCACGATGGAGCAGATGTACGAGCGGGCGGACTTCGCCAAGGAGCTCGGCAGCGTCGTCGTCATGATCGACCTGACGATCGGCTACACCGCGATCCAGTCGATGGCCGCGTGGGCTCGGAACAACGGCGTCCTGCTGCACCTGCACCGCGCCGGACACAGCACCTACACCCGGCAGAAGTCGCACGGCGTCAGCTTCCGGGTGATCTCGAAGTGGATGCGCCTCGCCGGGGTCGACCACATCCACGCCGGGACGGTCGTCGGCAAGCTCGAGGGTGACCCCAACTCGGTCCAGGGCTTCTACGACACGTTGCGCCTCAACAGCATTGCCGCGGACCCGGTCAAGGGCCTGTACTTCGACCAGGAGTGGGCCTCGATGCCCGGTGTCATGCCGGTCGCCTCCGGCGGTATCCACGCCGGCCAGATGCACCAGCTGCTGCACTACCTCGACGAGGACGTCATCCTGCAGTTCGGCGGCGGCACCATCGGCCACCCGATGGGCATCGCCGCGGGCGCCGAGGCCAACCGGGTCGCCCTGGAGGCGATGATCAAGGCTCGCAACGAGGGGCGCGACTACCTCAAGGAGGGGGAGGACATCCTCAAGAAGGCCGCCCAACGCAACCGGCCGCTGGACATGGCTCTGGCCACCTGGGGCGACATCACGTTCAACTACGAGTCCACCGACACCCCGGACGTCGTCGCGACGCCGACGACCGCCTGAGGAGGGCGACGATGCGCATCACCCAGGGAACCTTCTCCTACCTGCCCGACTTCACCGACGAGGAGATCACCGCCCAGATCCAGTACGCGCTGGACAACGGCTGGCCGCTCTCGGTCGAGTTCACCGACGACCCGCACCCCCGCAACACGTACTGGGAGATGTGGGGGCTGCCGATGTTCGACCTCGCCGACCCGGCCGGGGTGCTGATGGAGGTCAACGCCTGCCGCACCGCGCACCCGGACAAGTACGTCAAGCTCAACGCGTACGACGCCCGGCTGGGCCGCCAGACCACGGCCCTGTCGTTCATCGTGCAGCGCCCGGCGAACGAACCCGGCTTCCGGCTGGACCGCCACGAGACCAGCGACCGCCGGATCCAGTACACCACCCACGCGTACGCGACCGAGCGCCCCGCGGGCGACCGGTACAGGCAGGGCTGACCGGTGGGCGTTCCACAGGACGCCGCCCGCCGCTCGTTCGCGATGCACGCTGGCGGATCCTCGAACGGCAAGGCTGTTCAGGAGGATCCGGCCGGCGAGCCGGATCTGCTTCCCGCCGAGGCCGTGGTCGATCTGGCCGCGGCCCGGCGGGAGGCCGGCATCGATGCGGTGCTCGGGTCGCTGGACACCGATCTCGTGGGGCTGGAGCCGGTCAAGACTCGGATCTCCGAGATCGCCGCGCTGCTGCTGGTCGACCGGGTCCGGGCTCGCTTCGGCATCACCGCGCAGCAGCCGACGCTGCACATGTGCTTCACCGGGAACCCGGGCACCGGCAAGACCACGGTCGCGCTGCGGATGGCCGAGTTGCTGCACGGGCTCGGCTACCTGCGCCGCGGCCACCTCGTCAGCGTC
Organism: Pseudonocardia hispaniensis; assembly: GCF_042658695.1. Taxonomy (NCBI): domain Bacteria; kingdom Bacillati; phylum Actinomycetota; class Actinomycetes; order Pseudonocardiales; family Pseudonocardiaceae; genus Pseudonocardia; species Pseudonocardia hispaniensis. The sequence continues at coordinate 181,599 of NZ_JBHSQW010000023.1, forward strand.
ACCCGCGACGACCTCGTCGGGCAGTACGTCGGGCACACCGCGCCCAAGACCAAGGAGGTCATCAAGCGGGCGATGGGCGGCGTGCTGTTCATCGACGAGGCGTACTACCTCTACAAGGTCGAGAACGAACGGGACTACGGCGGCGAGGCCATCGAGATCCTGTTGCAGGTCATGGAGAACAACCGCGACGACCTCGTGGTGATCCTGGCCGGCTACGCCGACCGGATGGACGAGTTCTTCGCGGCCAACCCCGGTATGCAGAGCCGCATCGCCCACCACATCACGTTCCCCGACTACACCGTGGGTGAGCTCGAGCAGATCGGCGAGCTGATGACCACGACGCTCGGCTATCGGTTCTCCCCCCAGGCGCGGGAGGTCTTTCGCGAATACCTCGACAAACGAGTCGGGCAACCGTGGTTCGCCAACGCGCGCAGCGTCCGCAACGCGGTGGAACGCGCCCGCCTCCGGCAGGCCCGAAGGCTCCTCGAACAGCCCGACCCGCGCGTCGATCTGGCCGCCCTCACCACGATCGAGGCGGACGACCTACTGGCCAGCCGGGTGTTCGGCACACCGAACCCGTGACTCGCCCCCACTCGCCACCAGCCCGTCATCGGCACACCGGTGCCGGCTGGTGGCAACCCACCGGCCCGGCGCGCCGTCCGGTCTGTCCGGCGCGCCGCGGACGACGGCGGAACGGGCGCCCCGGGCGGACCGGCACGGCGTCCGGAACCGCCCGGCCCCGGTCCGGGGTGGCAGCGGCGCTCAGTCCTGGCGGTAGCCTCGGGCGCGCAGGAACCGAGCCCGCGCCCTTCGCCAATGCCGCGGTCGGCTGATGCGTTCCATCGCCTCGGTGTACTCCACGTACTCGGCGTCGACCTGATCCTGCTCGAAGCGCCGGCGGGCGGCCACCAGCTCCGCCGGGGACAGACCCGCACTCATCGCGCCCCCTCCGCCCCGCACGTCGCCGCCGTTGGTCCGATCTGCACGATGCCCTCACAGGTAACAGCCATGTCGGTCCTCTCCCGCGCGATCCTCGGATCCCACTCGCGGCCCGGATCGGCCACACCCCCTCGCCGGGGGGTGATCAGGGGGAGGCTGCCTGCGTGTGCAGGTCGTCCAGGAGCGTCGCGACCTCACCAGGCACCTCGAGCATCGGCAGATGCCCGACCCCCGTCATCGTCAGCACCTGCGCGCCGAGATACCCGGCGAGTTCCCGAGCCATCGAGTGCGGACAGGTCGGGTCATGCGTCCCGACCGCGACGAGCGCGGGCGGCCGTGGACCGGGCAGCGCCGCAGCGGTGGCCCGCGAGTCCGCGATCTGGAACGTCGACCGCACGATCTCGATCACCAGGTCGGGGTCGCGGCCGCCGGCCAGCTCGACCAGCCGAGCCGTGGCACCCCGCCTCGACCGCGGCCCGAGAATCTCGCCCCCATGGCGGGCGAACCACTCCTCGACGCCCAGCTCCGCCAGCCCGGACAACAGCGGTTCCAGCTCGGCGGGCGACAGCCCGATGTGCAGGGTTGCCCCGAACACGGCGACGCTCGCGACGCGTGACGGCGCTCGAGCGGCGATCTCGATCGCGACCGCGCCGCCGATCGAGCCACCGACGAGATGCACGCGGTCCAGCTCCAGCGCGTCGACAACGGCGAGGGCGTCGGCGGCGAAGTCGGCGGGCAGGTAGGAGGTACCGCTCGCCGATCGGCCGTGTCCCCGGTAGTCGACCGCCACCGCGCGGCGGGCCCCGGCCATCTCCTGGGCCACCTCCGCCCAGACCGCGGCGGCGGTGTTGACCGGATGCAGGAACACCACGGGAACCTCGTTGGGTGACCCGGGCCACTCCAGGTAGGAGACGTCACCGACCGGGCCTCGGACGCTGTCCCGCTGCGGTTGCCGCACCGCCCACTCCTCTCCTCCTGCGGACCTGGGTCCGGCTCGTGTCCGCTCACCCGTCGCCGCGGCCGCGGAACGGGCTCGCCGTGCGGACTTCATCGCTGTTCGGCGGCCCCGGCACCGAAGAATCCCGCTGTGCGCAGCTGATCCAGCAACGCGCCGAGCTGCGCCCGGCGGCCGACCAGCTCCTCCATCGCGCCCGAGGCCTCGTCGGCTCGCCCTGCCCGGGCCAGCAGCACGGCCCGCCACAACGCCGCCTCGAGGTTGGCCGCACCGAACTCGTCCGCCACCGCAGCCAGAGCGTCCAACGCCCGGTCGAGGGCACCCGGCTCCGGCTCGACGAAATCCCCGAGCATCAGGCCCTCGGCGAAGAGCACGTCGACGACCACGTCCGTGAGCCGTTTGAGCCGCACCAGCCGCGCCAGCTCCGTCACCGGTTCGGCGGAGTCCTCAACCCGTAGGTCGAGACGGACCTCGGCCCATGGCCGGTCGGACCGGATGGCGGAGACGACGAGAATGCCCGCGGCCTGGCTGCCTCGCAGGTCACCTCCCGCCGCCTCGGCGGCGCGCAGCGCGGCAAGCATCCGGTCGGTCAGGCTCGCCTCCCGCTCCATCGCGGCGGCCATCTCATCGAGCACCGGCTCGCCGGCCAGCATGTTCCCCTGAACGCTGTAGAAGGCCCCGGCCCGGCTGCCCCGTTCCCCCACACACGCCGCACCGGTGTGCACGGCGATCGAGCCGCCGGCGTCCACGATGGCCACCTGTCGCAGGTCCGGTCGCGGATCGGCGGACAGGACGGTCCGCAGCGCAGCCTCGGCGGACGCCCCATCCCGCATCAGGGCAAGGCCTCGGCCGCCGTAGTCCGGGTTGACGAACGACTGGGTCGCGACCGCTCCGACTCCGGCCTCCGCCCAGTTCACCGCGGAGCCGACACCGAAGAAGTGCGACTGGCAGGCCACGCCGATCTCGCCCGTTCTCGGGTCGCGGGCGACCACCGAGTACGTCATCGCGCCGGATCGCTCACGGAACCAGCTCGTTGCGCTGACGTGCCGAGTCACCGAAGGGCGGGCGCGGCTCGTCGGCATCCGGCAGCGGGGAGCAGTGGAAGTGCCACATCCGCCAATCGGGGTTGCCATTGCCGTCGTCGCGCCGGTAGCACTCCGTCGAGCGGATCCGGTGCCTGCTGAGGCTGGGCCGGTATCCGGCGCTGGAGGCACCGAGCCCCCGCTCGCCGACCTCGCCCAAGGTGAAGATGACCTCGGCGGCGAGCCAGGCGAGGTCGCCCTGCAGGACGAATTGGACGATGCGGGTCTCGGGCAGCTCCGGGATGTTCAATTCCTCGCGGTAATGCTCCCAGAGCCTGACCTTCTCGTCGATTCCGTAGTACGGATGCCCCTGCAGATTGAACATCACGTAGTTCTGACCGTCCGGGAAGTTCGGACGCATGCGGGGGATGTCCACCCCGCAGTTGGCATTCCACCATTCCCGATGAATATGCAGGACCGCGGCGACATCCGCGTCGGGGTCAGCGGAATCGATGAACTGGCGGTAAGCGGCGATCTGCGGAGTCGTGCTCATTTCGTCAGGTTCTCCTCGACGTCGTCGGCTTCGCACCCGAGCCTCATCCCTGACCAACCGGCCATCAACTGTCAGGACGAACAAATTCCTGGCCGGGGCGGACCGGCCTGAATCAGATCGGACAGCCTCAGTTGCAACTCCGCGACGAGCCGCTCGACCGGGTCGTCGATATCCAGACCGCTGATCTCCTTGATGCGAGCCAGCCGGTACCGCAGCGTGTTGCGGTGCACGTACAGCCGACGGGCGGCTGGACCGAGCTCGCCGCCACACTCGAAGAACGCCCGTAACGTGGCGATATAGCTCGTTCCACGGGAGTCGTCGTTGTCCTTCAGCCGCTCCACGGCACCGCGGAGCAGACCCTGGCGCTGCGCGGCCAGCTCCGCGAGCTCGGCGAGCACGGTATGGGCGCGGAACTCGTCGAGGGTGGCGATCCGCGCCGGGCCCGTCCCCCGGAGGACCCCCAGCAGCCGGTCGAGCTCGGCCTTTGCCTGCGGCAGATCGGTGACCTGCTCCACCGGGTCACCGACGGCGCACCGCATCTCCGCCCAGCCGCGGCGCCCGACCGTGGCCAGAATGTCGCGGGCGACGGGGAGCACCTCGGCGGCGGCGGACACCCAGACATAGGTCCGCCAGCCGATCGTGGTCACCGCGCTGTGCGGTAGCGCGGCACCGAAGCGCCTCGCGACGAGCTCCGACTCAGGCCGGGGTTCACCGGCCGGATGCGCCCGGTCGCCGTCGGACTCGAAGGCCAGCAGCCGACCCGGCTCCGCGATGCCGATCGGGACGACCTGCGCCAGCCGGTCGCCACCGCCCGACCCGAGCAGCGCCGATCGCAGGAGCTCCGCGGGCAGCTCCTGATCACGGCCCACCATGCGCGGCGGACAGGCCAGGTGCGCGACCGGCGGCAGACGCGAAAGGATCCAGCGGCACCGGACCTCCTCGGCGGCGCCGTCACCCTGGGAGTAGGCGAGCACCGCCAACCCGGCGCTGGTGACGTGCACCGGTCCATCGAGGTCCGCAGCGAGCGCAGCGGCCAGGCAGAACCGGTCCGCCACCGGACCGGCCGGCACGGCCCTGCCGCCCACCGGGATACCGCCGGAGCACCGCAGCGGCCGGGTCGCGGACGACCCGCGAACCGGTCGCTGGATTGGGTGCGGCTGCACGGCTGCCATGATGATCTCCTCCAGCGTGGCTCGGCCCGCGACGGATACGCGGACACGATGTGTCGCCCGGGACGCTGCCGGTTGGGACAGCCGAGGTCATCGGCAGAACTACCTAGCCGCTACCGAGGTGGCCACTACCTCGGTCCGGCGGATGCCATCGACTGGTGCCACCACGCCGCGATCTGGGCCCGGCGGGAGAAACCCAGCTTCATGCGCAGCCGCTCCACATGCACCTCGGCAGTGCGCGGCGCGATGACCAGCTGTGCGGCGATCTGCTTGTTCGCCAGCCCCTGGGCGACCAGCCGGGCGACCTCGACCTCCCGCCTGGTGAGCCCGGCGAACTCCGAACGGGGCGCCCTGGCCTCGGCTCGCCCAGCGCGGTCCTCGCCGATCTGGCCGAGCGCGACCGTCGCAATGTCGTCGATGCCCATCGCCGCACCCGCCGCCTCGGCCCTTCGGTACCGGGTCGCGCCGAGCCGGGCGCGGATGCGCTCCGCCCAGAGGTTGCGGTGCTCGATCAGGTTGCCGAAGCCCATCAGCGGCGAGCACGTCCTGTCCCACATCGGCCGGATCGCCGCGTGCAGCCGGCCCGCCTCAGCCCACTGACCGGCGCCGGCCATCCCCCAGCAGACGACCTCGGAGGCCAGCAGGATCCCCAAGGTGTCGTTCAACGACCGCTTCAGCTCAAGGCTGCGGCGCGCCACCGCGGTCGCCTCGGTGTACTCGCCGCGCAGATAGTGCACGAGGCCTCGCGTCCACAGCGCGTAGGAACCGCACCACTGCTCACCGCGCGGCGCGCAGCGGTTCTCGGCCTCCTCCGCGCAGGCCAGAGCGAGGTCGAGGTCACCGCGTGCCCAGTACATCTCGGCCAGCAGGAACACGATGAACGCGGCCGCCTGGTCGTCTCCGGCGCGGCGCCGCCCGTCCAGCGCTCGCCGGCAGGCGGCGATGGCCCGGTCGTAGTGGCCCTGAAACGCGTCGGCCGCGGCGAGCAGGGCCGTGGCGTAGTCGTGCGACTCGGCGTCACCGTGAGCCTGCGCCATCCGTACCGACCGCCGCAGCGACGCCCGTGCGGCGTCGACCTCACCGAGCAGCAGCTGGATCCAGCCGTGCACCCAGAGGGCGCGGCTCAGGGGTCGGCTCTCGGGGCTGGCCGCGGCGACGGCCCTGGTCAGCCAGAGATTGCCCTCCCGCAGCATGCCCTGGGCGACCCACAGCGGGAACAGCCCGGCCGTCATATGCAGGGCCGCGTCGATCCTGCCGTGCTGCAGGTCGTGGTCGACGACAACCCGCAGGTCGGGCAGCGCCCGGCGCATCCGGCTATGCCAGGACCGTTGCTCGCCACCGAACCAGTGCTGCGCAAGCTCATCGACCAGTCGCCGGTGGTGGTCGGCGTACCGGCGCTGCAGGTCGGCATCGGAGCCGGCCGGGTCAAGCTGCCGTGCGCCGAAGCGTCGGATCGTGTCGAGCATGCGGAACTCCGCGGCGCCGTCCTCCCGGGTGAGGATCGACTTCTGCACGAGGCCGTCCACCAGGTCGACGATGTCCTCCTCGCCCGTCTCCGGGAGCGAGCACACGTCGGTCACCGCCTCGATGCCGACCGGACCGGAGAAGACGCTCATCCGCGCCCACAGCCGCTGCTCGAGTGGCGCGCAGTGCCGGTAGCTCCAGGCGATGGTCGCCTCGAGGCTGCGCTGGCGGGGCGGGACGTCGCGAGGGGCGGCGTTCAGGATCCGGTACGAGTCGTCGAGCCGGTCGAGCACCTGGCGGACCGACAACGAGCGCAGTCGCGCCGCAGCCAGTTCGATCGCCAGCGGGACACCGTCGAGGCGACGGCACAGCTGGGCGACGTCGGCGGCGTTGGACTCGTCGACCCGAAAACACGGCTGGACGGCCATGGCGCGCTCGGCGAGCAGCTGCACCGACTCGCAGCGCAGCAACGCCGCGACATCGGCATCCGGGTTCTCCGGCACCTCCAGCGGGCTCACCCGGACCACGTGCTCGCCGCGGACCTGCAGCGCCTCGCGGCTGGTGGCCAGGACCCGCACCCCGGGCGCTCGGATCAGCACGCTGCTCACCAGATCCGCACTGGCCTGCACCAGATGCTCGCAGTTGTCCAGGATGAGCAGCGCGTTCCACGAGCGGATCCGGTCCCCCAGCCGGCCGCCGAGCGCGCGCCCGTCCTCCAGACTCAGCGCGGCGGCAACGGTCGCCTCGACCAGCGCCGGATCACGGAGTGAACCGAGCTCGACCAGCCACACTCCGTCGGGGAAGGCCTTGGCTGCGTTGTCGGCCACGCGCAGTGCGATGCGCGTCTTGCCCACGCCGCCGGGGCCGGTCAGGCAGACCAGGCGTGCGCTACCCAGGAGGGAGCGGACCCGCCGGACCTCTCGAAGGCGGCCGATGAGGCTGGTCGGGTCCAGTGGCAGGTGCCCGCGGCCCATCACCGGTTCCCTCCCCGCCGGCGGTTCAGCCCGGATGCGCCGACGACATCTCCAGCCCGACAGCCTGCCTACCCGGCCGCAGATCCGCCAGTCGCCGGGACGAGCACGACGAAGCCGCCCACCGAGCTCATCAGACGGGCACCGGATCGTCGAACAGCCGGTAGAGCGTGGTGCGCCGGCGCGGCACCCGCCCCGCGTCGCGCGCGATCCGGCGCAGGGTGGGCTCGTCGAGTTCCTGACCGTGCACCGCCCCGGCGGCGCGGCTGATGTTCTCGTCCATCAGCGTCCCGCCGAGGTCGTTGGCCCCGGCAGCCAACAGCTGCCGCGCCCCGGCCACACCGGCCTTGACCCAGGACGCCTGGATGTTGTCGATCGCGCCGTGGTAGACGATCCGGGCGACGGCGTGCATCAGCACGACCTCCCGCCACGTGGGGCCCCGCCGGGCGCGCTGCTTGAGGTAGATGGGGGCGGCCATGTGGACGAAGGGCAGCCCGACGAACTCGGTGAAGCCACCGGTCCGGCGTTGCAGGTCCCGGGTGCGCAGCAGGTGCCGCGCCCAGTGCACGGGCCGCTCGACCGACCCGAACATGATCGTGATGTTCGAGCGGAGGCCGACGGCATGCGCCGCCCGGTGCGCCTCCAGCCACTGGTCGGTGCCGATCTTGTCCGGGCACAGCACCGCCCGGATCTCGTCGTCGAGGATCTCCGCCGCGGTCCCCGGCAGCGAGCGCAGCCCCGCGTCCCGCAGTCGTCGCAGGTAGGCCTCGACCGGTTCCCCGATCCGCCGCGCGCCCTCGGTCACCTCCAGCGCGGTGAAGCCGTGGATGTGCATCTCGGGGACCGCGGCATGCACCGCGGCGGTCACCTGCAGGTAGAACTCGCCGTCGAAGCTCGGGTGGATCCCGCCCTGCAGGCACACCTCGGTGGCGCCGCGGTCCCACGCCTCCCGGGCCCGGTCGGCGACCTGCTCCGCGGAGAGCAGATAGGGCCGGCCGCGCAGGTTGAGCGAGAGCGGACCCTTGGCGAACCCGCAGAAAGCACACCGGAAGGAGCAGACGTTGGTGTAGTTGATGTTGCGGTTGCGGACGTAGGTGACGGTGTCGCCGACCGCCGCCGCGCGCAGCTCGTCGGCCAGCCGGGCCACCGCGGCGGCCTCCGGCCCCCGCGCGGAGAACAGCGTGACGACCTGTGCTTCGCCGAGCTCCTGCCCCGCGCGGACACCGGCGAGGACCTCACCGACCGCACCGCCGGCCCGGCCCGGCGCGGGCACCAGCAGCGCGGGCGCGGTATCGGCTCCGGCGAACCACGCGGTGGAGCGCCGCCCGATCTGCACGACCTCCGGCCCGGTACCCACCTGCGCCGCCTCCCGGCGGCGCCGCGGCCACACGGCGCCCGGGTCGTCCCGGGCGAGCCCCTCGGCGTCGGACCGGTCCAGCACCGCACAGCGCAGACCCTCGTCGAGCCAGCGGTCGGGGTCGTGGACGTACCGCGGGTACACGGTCAGCCGCGGGGCGAGCACCAGCCCGGCGGCCTCGGTCGCCGCCCGCAGCACCTCGACGGCCGGCCACGGCCGCTCCGGGTTGACATGGTCGATCGTCACCGGCGAGACCCCGCCCCAGTCGTCGATCCCGGCATCGAGCAGCTCGCGCAGCTCGTCGGGCTCGGACAGGTTCGGCGGCGCCTGCAACCGGACGTCGGCCGGGAGCAGCAGCCGGGCGAGCGCGATGGTCTCCAGGAACTCCGAGCGTGGGCAGGGCGGTGCGTCCCGCATCCGGGTGCCGGGCTTCGGGAGGAAGTTCTGGATGATCACCTCCTGCACGTGGCCGTGCCGCGCGTGCGACGCCGCGATCGCGACCAGTGCCGCGATCCGGTCCGCCGCGGACTCGCCGATCCCGACCAGCAGGCCGGTGGTGAACGCGATACCGGCCCGACCCGCGGCCTCCAGGGTGCTCAGCCGCCTGGCCGGATCCTTGTCCGGAGCCCCCCGATGCGCCGCGAGACCGCCGCGCAGGGTCTCGACCATCATCCCCTGGGAGGGGCACACCCCGCGCAGCCGGACGAGCTCGTCCTGGCTCAGGGCGCCGGCGTTCGCGTGCGGGAGCAGGCCGGTCTCGTCGAGCACCAGCCGACACATCGCCACCAGGTAGTCGAGTGTCGAGCCGTAGCCGTGATCGGCGAGCCAGCTGCGGGCGGCTGGGTACCGGTCCTCGGGCTGCTCCCCGAGGGTGAACAGCGCCTCGTGGCAGCCGGCGTCGGCACCGGCACGGACGATCGCCAGCACCTCGTCGGGAGACAGATAGGGGCTGGGCAGGTGCGCGGGCGCGGTGGCGAAGGTGCAGTAGCCGCACCGGTCCCGGCACAGCCGGGTGAGCGGCACGAACACCTTCGGCGAGTAGGTCACCCGCGTGCCCGTGGCACCCGTCCGGACCGCCCGCGCCCGGCGCGCGAGCTCGCCCGGCTCCACCTCCAGCAGGGCCAGCGGATCGGCATCACCGATGCTCATCTCGACGACTCCAGCCGCTCGAGCACCGCGGCGCGGCCGGCCTCGAGCCGTGCGATCGGTATCCGGAACGGCGAGCAGGAGACGTAGTCCAGCCCGGCCTGGTGGAAGAAGTGCACCGAGGCCGGGTCGCCGCCGTGCTCGCCGCACACGCCGAGCTTCAGGTCCGCCCGGGTGCGCCTGCCCTCCGCCACGGCGATCCGGATCAGCCGGCCGACCCCCTCGGCGTCGAGCGACTCGAACGGGGAGACCGCGAACACCCCGCACTCCAGGTAGGTCGCGAAGAAGCTCCCCTCCACGTCGTCGCGGGAGAACCCCCAGGTGGTCTGGGTCAGGTCGTTCGTGCCGAACGAGAAGAACTGCGCGGCCTCGGCGATCGTGCCCGCGGTCAGCGCCGCGCGCGGCAGCTCGATCATCGTGCCGATCAGCGCATCGAGCGGCACCCCGGCGGCACGGCCCTCCTCGGCGAGCACCGCGGTGGCCTCGTCCACGGCGGCCTGCAGCTCCTGCACCGCTCCGACGAGCGGGACCATGATCTCTGCACGTACCTCCACCCCGTCCGCGCGCACGTGCGCCGCGGCCTGCGCGATCGCCCGGACCTGCATCCCGAACAGACCGGGCAGCACGATGCCCAGCCGGACCCCGCGCAGCCCGAACATCGGGTTGCTCTCGTGCAGGCGCCGGACCGCGGCCAGCAGCGCGACGTCGCGGTCGGCGACCTCGCCGCGTTCCTCGGCGATCCCGACGCGCACGGCCAGCTCGGTCAGGTCCGGCAGGAACTCGTGCAGCGGCGGATCGAGCAGCCGGATCGTCACCGGGAGCCCGTCCATCGCCCGGAACAGCTCGATGACCTCGGCCCGCTGCACCGGGAGCATCTCCGCCAGGGCGGCGGCGCGGTCGGCGTCGGTCTCGGCGAGCACCAGCCGCTCCACGAGCTCGCGCCGCTCGCCGAGAAACAAGTGCTCGCTGCGGCACAGGCCGATGCCCTGCGCGCCGAACCGCCGGGCGCGCTCGGCGTCCTGCCCGGTGTCGGCGTTGGCCCGCACCTGCAGCCGGCGCCGCGCATCGGCGTGTCCGATCAGGCGGTGGACGGCCCGGACCAGCTCGTCGGCCTGCGGGCCGGCCGGGTCGATGGAGCCCTGGAAGTACTCCACCACCGGCGAGTCGACCACCGGCACCTCGCCGAGGAACACCTCACCGGTACTGCCGTCGATCGACAGCACCTCGCCCTCGGCGACCTCGACCCCGCCCGGTGCCAGCAGCCGGCGGGCCCGCTCGTCCACCACCAGCTCCTCGGCTCCGCAGACGCAGGTCCGGCCCATGCCGCGGGCGACCACGGCCGCGTGGCTGGTCCGCCCGCCCCGGCTGGTGAGCACCCCCTTCGCCGCGATCATCCCGTCGAGGTCGTCGGGGTTGGTCTCGCGGCGCACGAGGATCACCCCCTGCCCCGACCGCGCCCGGGTCACCGCGGCGGCCGAGTCGAAGACCACCACCCCGGTCGCCGCGCCCGGGGAGGCGTTCATCCCCACGGTGAGCAGCCGCTTCGGAGCCTCGGCGTCGAAGCGGGGGAACATCAGCTGCCCGAGCTGGTCGCCGCTGACCCGGCGCAGCGCCTCGTCCAGGTCGATCAGACCCTCGTCGACGAGCTGGCAGGCGACCACGAACGCTGCGGCCGCGGTGCGCTTGCCCACCCGGGTCTGCAGGATCCAGAGGGTTCCGCGCTCGATGGTGAACTCGATGTCGCACAGGTCGCGGTAGTGCCGCTCAAGGATTCGCATGATCTCCAGCAGCCGCCGGTAGGACGCCCGGTCGAGCTGCTCCAGCTCGGTCAGCGGACGGGTGTTGCGCACCCCCGCCACCACGTCCTCGCCCTGGGCGTTCGCCAGGTAGTCGCCGTACACGCCGGGGCGGCCCGTCGCCGGGTCGCGGGTGAACGCCACCCCCGTTCCCGAGTCGGGCCCCAGGTTGCCGAACACCATCGCGACGACGTTGACCGCCGTGCCGAGACCGCCGGGGATCCGCTCCTGGCGCCGGTAGCTCACCGCTCGGGGTGCGTTCCAGGAGTCGAAGACCGCCCGCACCGCCAGGGTCAGCTGTTCGCGCGGGTCCTGGGGGAACTCCCGCCCGGACTCCGCGCGCACGATCGCCTTGAACGCGTCCACCACCGCGCGCAGGTCCGCCGCGTCCAGGTCGAGGTCGTTCGTGGTGTGCCGCTCGGCCTTGGCTCGTTCCAGCGCCTCGTCGAACAGCGCGCCGTCGATGCCCAGCACCGTCCGGCCGAACATCTGCACCAGCCGCCGGTAGGAGTCCCAGGCGAAGCGCTCGTCGGCGGCGGCCCGGGCCAGCCCGGCCACCGACCGGTCGGTCAGCCCGACGTTGAGCACCGTCTCCATCATGCCCGGCATCGAGAACCGGGCACCGGAGCGCACCGACACCAGCAGCGGATCGGTGGGGTGGCCGAGCCGCTTACCCATGGCCTTCTCCAGGTCGGCCAGGTGGGCCTGCACCTGTTCGGCCAGCTCCGGCGGCTCCGCCCCGCGCTGCAGATAGGACCGGCAGGCCTCGGTGGTGATCGTGAATCCCGGCGGGACCGGCAGACCGAGACCGACCATCTCGGCCAGGTTCGCACCCTTGCCGCCCAGCAGGTCCTTCATGTCCCTGCTGCCCTCGGCGAAGCCGTACACGTACTTCGGCATGACACCCCTTTGGGCCGCGGCTCGAGCCGCGGCGGTTCGTCTGCTCGTCCCGTCCCCGCGATGCGAGAGCCCGGCGACACCTGCGCGTCGCCGGGCTCGTGTCGGGAATGGGCTAACCGACCAGCGCCCGCAGCCGGGGCACGACGTCCTCACTGAACTGGGTCAGGAAACGCTCCTGGTCGTGTCCGGGGCCGTGGAACACCAGGTGGTTGAGCCCGGCGTCCAGGTAGGGCTTGATCTGGGCCACCGCCTCGTCCGGGTCCGAGGCCACGATCCACCGTTTGGTGACCTGCTCCATCGGCAGCTCGTCGGCCAGCCGCTCCATCTCCTCCGCCGACCCCACCGAATGCTTCTGCTCGGCGGTCAGCGACAGCGGCGCCCAGAACCGGCAGTTCTCGGTGGCCCGAACCGGATCGCGGTCGTAGGACAGCTTGATCTCGATCATGCGATCGATCTGCTCGACGGACCTCCCGGCGGCCTGCGCCCCCTCCGCGACAGCCGGCATCAGCGTGTCGGTGTACAGCTCCATCCCCTTACCCGAGGTGCAGATGAAGCCCTCGGCCGCGCGCCCGGCGTACCGCGCGACCAGCGGACCACCGGCCGCGACGTAGATCGGGATCGGCTGCTCCGGGCGGTCGTAGATGGTGGCCTCGACGGTGCGGTAGTACTGCCCGGCGAAACTCACGCTCGCACCGGTCCACAGCTCCCGCATCAGCTGCACCGACTCGCGCAGCCGGGCGAACCGCTCCTTGAACTCCGGCCACTCCCGGCCGGAGACCGCGATCTCGTTGAGCGCCTCCCCGGTCCCGACGCCGAGCATGACCCGGCCCGGGTACAGCAGCGCCATCGTGGCGAACGCCTGCGCCAGCACCGCCGGGTTGTACCGGAACGTCGGGGTGAGCACACTCGTCCCCAGCTGCACCCGGGTGGTGCGCTCACCCACCGCCGCCAGCCAGGCCAGCGAGAACGGGGCATGCCCGCCGTTGTGCCGCCACGGCAGGAAATGGTCGGAGACCACCACGCTGTCCAGGCCGACCAGCTCCGCCCGCACCGAGAACTCCACGAGCTCACGCGGACCGAACTGCTCGGCCGACGCCTTATAGCCGATCTTCAACGCCATGTGCCGAACCTTCCTGTCGAACCGGGCCGGGCCGTCATCGGGTCAGCTGCGGCAGCACGGCCTCGGACACGAGCTCCAGCTCGGCCTCCGCGGTCACGGCGTTCACGGGCGAGAGCACGACGCTGGTCGCTCCCGCAGCGCGCAGGTCGCGGATCCGGGTCGCCACCTCGTCCGGGTCCCCGGCCACGGTGAGCTCGTCCACCCACTCCTGCGGCATCACCCGTGCGATGTGCTCGGCGCCGCCCTCGGTGAGGAACTCGGCGAGCTGGTCGTTGTAGCCGTACGGCGCGGTCAGCGCGTTGTGCGACCCCACCGCGACGAGGTACGCGGCGAGCGTGGGCCGCACGGCCGCCTTCGCGGCCTTGCCGTCCTTCGCGATGCTGAACAGCGCGAAGGTGGGGATCAGATGATCGGTCCGACCCGACTCGTGCATCCCGGACCGGATGTGCGCGGCGGCGGCCTCGAGGTACTTGCGGCCGGCCAGCACGCTCATCACCGTTCCGTCCGCGATCCGTCCGGACAGCTTCAGCGACTTCGGGCCGAGCACCCCGGTGAGGATGGGAATCTCCTCCTCGACCCGGTGGGTGGCGGCGACCGCGCGGAAGGTGAACTGCTTGCCCTCCACGTCGACGGTCTCCCCGGCCAGCAGCCTGCGGACCCCGCCCACGCACTCGGTGAGCGCGGTGAGCGGCGAGGTGGCGGTCACCCCCATCTGGTCGGTCCAGGCACCCAGCCCGTGGCCGATGCCCGGCAGGAAACGACCGGGATGGGCCCGAGCGAGCGTCGCGATCTCCATGGCGGTCACCGCCGGGTGCCGGGCGACCGAGGCGACGACCCCGAGCCCGACCTTGACGTGCCGGGTGGCGCCCAGGGCCAAGGCCGCGGCGGCGAAACCGCCGTGGCAGAAGTAGTCCTCGGCCACCCACACCTCCCCGAAGCCCAGCCGCTCGGCGGTCGCGGCGATCGGGCCGATCTGCTCGGGCGGGGTGGACGTCGCGATGAACACACCAACCGGCGCGGTCTCGGTCACGGGGCCTCCTCGGGACGGATGTGGGGCAAGCGCCGGACGACGTGAGGAACGGACGGCCGGGCAGACGGATGACAGCTGCGTCACAGTCTCCGGTCGGTTTCACGAGGCCGACAACTGGCGGGCCCAACCAAGTCCGCGACGCAGTTTCTCCAGATCTGTCAATAGACAGCGCGGCACGGTCCGTTGAATCTGGCGTGCGTTTGCAAGGCTGCTCTCGGCTCGGCCACGGCGCCGGGTCGCAGACAGGACCGAGTCCGTTCTCGCGCGCCGGCGGATACCGAACCGGCGTGGCCACCGGAGGCTGATCGTGACCGAACAACACCTCCCGCCAGGGCTGATCGGCGCGCGGGTGCGCCGCAAGGAGGATCCGCGGCTGCTGACTGGGCGCGCCCAGTTCGTCGACGACGTCGCGCTTCCCGGCATGCTCGAGGCTGCGATCCTGCGCAGCCCGCACCCGCACGCCCGGATCGTGAGCGTCGATGTCAGCGCGGCCCTGGAGCTGCCCGGCGTGTTCGCCGTGATCACCGGAGCCGAGGTCGCGCAGGCATGCGCACTTCCGCAGCCGGTGATCTGGCGCCTGATCCCCGACCAGCGGATGACCGACCTGTACGCGCTCGCCCATGACAAGGTGCGCTACGTCGGTCACGGAGTGGCGGCCGTCGCGGCGGTCGACCGGTACGTCGCCGAGGACGCGCTCGGCCTCATCGAGGTCGAGTACGAGGAGCTCCCCGCGGTGTGCACGCTCGACGAGGCGCTCGCCGACGGGGCTCCGCTGCTCTACGAGAACTGGCCGGACAACGTCAGCTGCCGCCTGACCATTCCGAAGGGCGACGCCGCGACCGCCTTCGCCGAGGCCGATGTCGTCGTGTCGGAGACGATCACCTACGGCCGTCAGATGGGCACTCCGCTGGAGACCCGCGGGGCCGTCGTGTCCTGGGACCCGTTCACCGACCGGCTCGAAGCCTGGCTGTCCACCCAGTCGCCGAACCTCGCCCGCGACCTGTTGGGTGAGGTGCTCGGTCTCCCCGTGGAACGCATCCGGGTGCGCACCCCGGATGTCGGTGGCGGCTTCGGCAACAAGTTCGACTTCTACGGCGAGGAGGTCGTCGCCGCGCTGCTGTCCAAGCGGGCCGGGCGGCCCGTGAAGCTCATCGAGGACCGGCTGGAGAGCTTCGTCGCGAACGCGCACTCCCGTGAGCAGCGCATCGAGGTCGAAATGGCCGCGAAGTCCGACGGGACGATCACCGGCCTGCGCGGAACCGTCTATGGCGTGCTCGGCGGGCAGCTGTCCACGGTCGGCATCGGGCCGTGCTGGGCCTCCACCGTGCTGATGCCCGGGCCGTACGACATCCCGAACGTGGAGGTGACCGTCGTCGGGGTGGTGACCAACCGCTCGCCGTACGGTTCCTACCGCGGCTGGGGGCAGCCGAAGGCGAACATCGCCCACGAACGGATCGTCGAGAAGCTGGCGCGCAAGCTGGGGATGAACGCCAACGACGTCCGCCGCAAGAACCTCATCGCCCCCGACCAGTTCCCCTACCCGAGCCCGGTCTTCTACTACGACAGCGGGCGCTACCGGGAATGTCTGGAGGCGGCCGAACAGGCGGTCGCCGAACGCGGGTGGGCCAAGCGCCAGGCCGAGGCGGCCACCGAGGGCCGCTCCCTCGGCATCGGCTACTCGTTCCATGTCGAGATCACCGCCCTCGGTCCCTCGCGCATCCTCAACCAGGCGGGCCTGCAGCACTCCGGGTTCGACGAGGAGTCGGTCCGCATCGACTCGACCGGAGGGGTGGTCGTCCGCTCGGGCCTGTCGGCGATGGGCCAGGGGATCGAGACCGCGCTGGCCCAGGTCGCCGCGCAGACCCTCGGGGTCCCGCTGGACAGCGTCACCGTGCTGACCGGGGACACCGAGACCAACCCCTACACGGGGTACGGCACCGGAGCGAGCCGGGGTGCCGCGCTCGGCGGCGGCGCGTTGCTGCGGGCGTCCAGCCGGCTGCGCGAGAAGGTCCTGCGGGTGGCTGCCGAGCTGCTGGAGGCCTCGCCCGACGACCTGGTCATCGAGGACGGCCGGATCTCCGTCGCCGGGGCCGGTGCGGGCGTGCGCTCGGTGACGATGCGCGAGATCGGCGACGCCACCTACCGCAGGCTCGACGGCAGGCTGCCCCTCGACGAGATCCCCACGCTGGAGGAACGCGACGTCCTCGACCCGGACAACACGGCGTTCTCCTACGGCACCACCGCGGTGCTGGCGGAGGTCGATCGAGAAACCGGGCAGGTGCGACTGCTCGACTACCTGATCGCCCACGACTGCGGGACGGTCATCAACCCCATGATCGTCGACGGCCAGTTGCACGGTGGCGCGGCGCAGGCCATCGGCGGCGCGCTGTTCGAGGAGATCGTCTACGGGCCGGACGGGCAGCCGTTGACGACGACGTTCATGGACTACCTGATCCCGACCGCGGCCGAGCTGCCCTCCTTCGAGACCGTGCACCTGACGACCACCGCCGACCACATCCCCGGCGGGTTCAAGGGCATGGGCGAGGCCGGGACGATCGGCGGACCGTCCGCGATCGCGGCCGCGATCGACGACGCGCTGCGTGACCTCGACATCGCCGTCACCCGGCTGCCGATCACCCCGCCGCGCCTGCTGTCGATGATCGAGGCCGCCGAGGCCGGCCGGACCGCCACCGACGTCGAGGAGCAGTCATGAAACCCGCACCCCTGGACTACGTCCGCGCAACGAGCGTCGCGCATGCCGTGCAGGTCCTGGCCGACAACGACGGGGACGCCAAGGTCCTCGCCGGTGGCCAGAGCCTGGTCCCGCTGCTCGCGATGCGCCTGGCCCAGCCCACGGTGCTGGTCGACCTCGGCAGCCTCGACGAGCTGTCCTATGTCCGGGACGAGGGCAGCCACCTCGAGATCGGCGCCATGACCCGCACCCGCACCGTCGAGACCTCGCAGCTGGTCGCCGAGGCCGTCCCGCTGCTTCCCGCAGCGCTGAGCCACGTCGGGCACGTGCCGATCCGCAACCGCGGCACGGTCGGCGGCAGCACGGCGCACGCGGATCCGGCCGCCGAGTTGCCGGCGGTGCTTCGCGCGCTCGACGCCAACATCGTGGTCGCCGGGCCGTCCGGGTCGCGCACGATCGGCGCCGCCGACTTCTTCGAGGGATTCCTGGCCACCGCACTGGCCCCCGAGGAGATCATCACGGCGCTGCGGGTACCCAAGTCCGCCCGAGGCACCCGGGTCGCCGTGCAGGAGTTCGCCCGCAGGCACGGCGACTTCGCCATCGTGGCCGTGTTCACCGCCGTCGAGCTCGGCGCGAATGGCGAGATCGCCGACGCGCGGATCGCGGTGGCCGGGGCCGGTCAGGTCCCGGTCCGGGCCTCGGCGGCCGAGGCCCTGCTGTCCGGCCAGGAGGCCTCCCCGACCCTCCTGCGGGCCGCGGCCGCCGAGGTGGCCGCCGCCACCCGTCCGCTCGACGACATCCACGCCACCGCCGACTACCGCAAGAAGATCACCGCCGTGCTCGCCCGCCGGTGCCTGGAGCAGGCACTGCCCCGGGCCGAGAGGAGTTCCGCAGCATGAGCAGCCTGGACGTCAGCATGACGGTCAACGGACAGACCGTCACCGGCCGGGTCGAGGCCCGGCGAACGCTCGCGGACTTCCTCCGGAAGGACTGTGCCGCGACCGGTGTTCACCTGGGGTGCGAGCACGGCGTCTGCGGGGCGTGCACCGTCGTGCTCGACGGGCGTACCGCCCGGTCCTGCTGCACGCTGGCGGTACAGGCCGACGGGGCCGAGGTCCGGACGGTCGAGGGGATGGCCAACGGCACCGATCTGCACCCGCTGCAGGAGGCGTTCTGGGCTCGGCACGGGTTGCAGTGCGGGTTCTGCACCCCCGGGATCCTGCTCACCGTGCAGGAGCTGCTCGCCGACAACCCGGACCCGTCCGACGAGCAGATCCGGGAAGCCTTGTCCGGCAACATCTGCCGCTGCACCGGCTACCAATTCATCATCGACGCGGTGAAGGACGCGGCCGCGGTGCTGCGCGCCGCGCCCGACACCCGGAGCTAATCTCTCCGCGACCCGTGTCGCCGCTGCGTGTTCACGTGGCGGCGACACGG
>NZ_JBHSQW010000023.1:200253-205324 GCF_042658695.1 Pseudonocardia hispaniensis
GGCGCCGCGCTGATGGGCTCCGGCGGTGGCGGCAGCACCCGATCCGCCCGTTCGCTGCTGCGCCACCAGCTGGAGCGCAGCGGACCGATCCGCGTCGTCTCGCTGAGCGAGCTGCCGCCGGATTCCCACGCCATCCCGGTCGGGCTGGTGGGCTCGGTGACGGTCTTCGAGGAGAAACCGCTCAACGGCGGTGAGTTCGCTCGCGCGGTCGCGGCCGCACAGCGTCACGGCGGGGTGGAATGCGCAGCGGTACTGGGCTTCGAGGCGGCCGGGGTGAACGCGCTGCTCGCGGCGGCGGCCGCCGTCGCGCTCGGGCTACCGCTGGTCGACGCGGACGGGATGGGCCGGGCATTCCCCGAGCTGGAACAGACGACCTTCTTCCTGAACGGGGCTCCGCTGACCCCGGTGGCCGTGGCCGACGCGCAGGGTGCGGTACTGGTCATCGACGGTGTCGACGGGTTCGCCGCGGAACGCCTGACCCGCTCGGCGGTGGTGACCGTCGGCGGCTGGGGCCTCATCGCGTTGGGTCCGCAGCGCGCCGACCTGCTCGCCCGGACCGCCATTGCGCACAGCATCTCCCGGGCGCTGGAGGTCGGTCGGCTGCTCAGCGCCCGTGACCTGCCGCGGCTGCTGCACGACAACGGTGGCCGGATGCTGTTCAGCGGCAAGGTCGTCGACGTCGAGCGGTCGACCGGTACCCGGTTCGCCCGGGGCAGCGCGGTGCTCGAGAGCGCGGAGCGGCTGATGCGGCTGGAGTTCCAGAACGAGAACCTGCTGCTGCTGGAGGACGGTCGGGTGCTGGCCTCGGTCCCCGACCTGATCTGCCTGGTGTCCCGCGACCAGGTCCGCCCGTTGACGACGGAGGAGATCAGGTTCGGCCTCGAGGCCGACGTGCTCACCCTGCCCGGCGCACCGCAGTGGCGGACCCCGCGTGGGCTGGGTCTGGTCGGCCCCCGCGCCTTCGGCTACGACGTCGACTACGCGGCACCCGGGCGGCGGAGATGATCTTTCCGGATCCGGCACGACCCCTGGCGGAACCGGGCCGGCGGCTGCGCGTACGCCACCTGCTCGGGGTCGGTGAGCTCACCGGCGCCGAGCTGATCGGCGGTCACGACGGCCTGGACCGGGAGATCACCGAGGTGGCGGTGCTGCACGGCACCGGGGACACCGAGGCCGTCGGGCAGGGCACGCTGGTGATCACCGCCTCCCGCGCCGTGGCCGGGTACGAGCTGGAGGTGCTGATCCGGGCCGCCCACAGCAAGGGCGCGGTCGCGGTGGTCGTGCTCGGGCAGATCCGCATCCTGCGCTCGACCCGCCAGATGGCCGACCGCCGCGACCTTCCCGTCATCGTGGTCCCGACCGGCGAACCGGTGCAGCTGGCCACCCGGCTCGCCGCCCACGTGCTGGAGCCGACCCGGCTCGCCGTGCAGCGCGCGCTGCAGGTCCTGAACCGGCTGCCCGGCGCGCCGACCAGCACCGAGCAGATCCTGCAGCCGCTGCGCGAGAGCCTGCAGGCGCCGGTGGTGCTGCTCGGGCGCGACCGCACGGTGCTGGCCGGGTCGGCGGACTTCACCCTGGCCGATGTCGAGCTGCCGTCCTACGCCCAGGTGATCCCGGCCGGGCATGGCCATCAGGTCCTCGCGCCGGTGTTCGTCGACGACCCGGTCCGGCCGGACCTCTGGCTGGGCACCCAGCTGCCCGCGTCCCACCAGGTGTGGCTGGACGGGGTCGCCCAGCTGTTGAAGGTCGCCGCGTTCCCGATCGCGGCGCTCACCGCGCGAGAGCGCATCCGCGGCGAGCAGGACGCGCGGGACCGCAGCACGCTGCTCGCCGAGCTGATGGACGCCACCCAGGCGCTGGGCCGCCATACCGTGCAGCGCGCGCTGCACGTGGGTTGGCGGCTCGACGGCTGGCACACCGGCGTGTACCTGCAGCTGGAGCTCGGGATCGAGCACGCGCCGGACTCGACCGCCGCGCTCGCGCGTGCCCTGCGCGCACAGGGGCTCGTCGGTGTGCTCGCCGAGCGGTCCGACGGCTGGGTCTTCTGGTTCACCGACGACGCCGAGCCGCCGTCGACCACCTTCCGGAGCACCCGGCTGGCGGTGGCGCACGCCGTCGAGAGCCTGCGGGACCGCCTGCCGCTCATCGCCGGCGTCGGGCGCCCGTACGAGGGGCACACCGGAATCGGTCGCACCGTGCGGGAGGCCCGAGAGGCGTGCCTGTTCGCCGGGATGACCTCCCGCCGCAGCCCGGTCGAGCACATCGACGAGCTCGGCGCGCGGCGGATCCTGGCCCGCTGGCACGAGTCGGAGGCCTTCAGCTCCTACGCCCGCACCGTGCTGGCGCCGCTGCTCGGCGGCGAGGACGTCCTGTTGGACACGCTCCAGGTCTACCTGGACCGGGAGTCCTCGGCGAGCGCCGCCGCGTCGTTCCTCGGGGTGCACCGCAACACGGTGAACCAGCGGGTCGAACGGGCCGAGCGGGCGCTCGGCGTGGACCTGTCCCGGCCCGACGACCGGCTCGTGATCCAGCTCGCCTGCCGCGTCGTGCGCGGATCGGAGCAGGCCCGTCTCCCGAGCTGATCGGTGCGGACTGCACAAACTCGGCGGCCCGACATCGCCTCAGCTGTCGATGACAGGCGCGCCGACTCCGATGACCATGGAACTCCGACAGCCCGTCGGGTCGAGTCCGCGATCCGCACCCGACTCCGGCGGGCCGTACCCGGTCCCTGGCCATTGCCGGGAACGGCCCGCCGGACCCTCGAACCAGCAAGGAGCTTGCGTGCAACTGGGAATGATCGGTCTGGGTCGAATGGGCGCCGGCATGCGCGAGCGGCTCCGGGCGGCCGGTCACGAGGTCATCGGTTACGACCCGCGCCCGGAGGTGACCGATGTCGACTCGCTCACCGCGCTCGCCGCCGCGCTCGCCCCGCCCCGCACCGTGTGGGTGATGGTCCCGGCCGGCGAACCGACCCGCGCCACCGTGCGCGCCCTGGCCGATCTGCTCACCCCCGACGACCTGGTCATCGAGGGCGGCAACTCCCGCTACACCGACGATGTCCCCAACGCGGAACTGTTGGCGGGCAAGGGGATCGGATACCTCGACGTCGGGGTGTCCGGCGGGGTCTGGGGCCGCGACAACGGCTACGGGCTGATGGCCGGAGGTGCGCTCGAGCACATCCACCGGGCCATGCCGATCTTCGACGCGCTGCGCCCGGCCGGCCCCCGCGAACAGGGCTTCGCCCACGCCGGCCCGGTCGGCGCCGGCCACTTCGCCAAGATGGTGCACAACGGCATCGAGTACGGGCTGATGCAGGCCTACGCCGAGGGCTACGAACTGCTCACCGCCACCGAGCTGATCACCGACGTGCCCGCCGTCATGCGGGCCTGGTCCCGCGGCACCGTGGTGCGCTCCTGGCTGCTGGACCTGCTGGTCCGCGCCCTGCACGAGGATCCGGGCCTCGCCGCGCTCACCGACCACGTCGACGACTCCGGCGAGGGCCGCTGGACGCTGGAGGAGGCGATCACCCGCGCGGTGCCGCTGCCGGTGATCTCCGCCGCGCTGTTCGCCCGGTTCACCTCCCGCCAGGAGTCCTCCCCCGCGATGCGGGCGGTCGCCGCGCTGCGCCACCAGTTCGGCGGACACGCCGTCCAGCACGCCGCGGGCCCGACCGGTGCGGCCGACGCGTCCGCATGCCGGACGAGCTGACCGCGTGGCCATGACGGGCACGCCGGGCGTCGACGCCACCGCATTCCCGCTGCGGTCCTGGAACGCAAAGGAGTCTTCGTGAGCAGACCAGATACCCCTCGACTGGCCGCACTCTCGCAGGCGGGTGTGTCCATCTGGCTCGATGACCTGTCCCGGGACCGGCTCCGGACGGGTGACCTCGCCGCGCTCGTCCGCGATCGGTGTGTGGTCGGTGTGACCACCAATCCGACGATCTTCGCGGCGGCGCTCGCGGACGGGACGGCCTACGCCGGGCAGCTGCGCGAACTGGCGGCGCGCGGCGCCGACGTGGACACCGCGATCCGCGAGCTCACCGTCGCGGACGTGCAGGCCGCCTGCGACGTGCTGGGTGAGGTCCACCTCGCCACGAACGGGACCGACGGGCGGGTCTCGCTGGAGGTCGATCCCACCCTGGCCCACGACGCCGACGCCACCGTCGCTCAGGCGATGGAGCTGTGGAAGGCGGTGGACCGGCCGAACCTCATGGTCAAGATTCCGGCCACCCGCGCGGGGCTCCCGGCGATCGCCCAGGTGCTCGGGGAGGGCATCAGCGTCAACGTCACCCTGATCTTCTCGGTGCAGCGCTACCGAGCCGTGGTGGACGCCTACGCCGAGGGCATGGAGCGTGCGCTCGCGAACGGCCATCGGCTCGACCGGATCGCCTCGGTGGCCTCGTTCTTCGTCTCCCGGGTCGACACCGAGATCGACCAGCGGCTGGAGACCATCGGCACCGAGGCGGCGCGGGCGCTGCGCGGCCGGGCCGGGGTGGCCAACGCACGGCTGGCCTACGCCGCCTACCGGCAGGTGTGCGCCACCGACCGGTGGACGGCCCTGCGGGCCGAGGGGGCGCGGCCCCAACGGCTGCTGTGGGCCTCCACCGGGGTGAAGAACCCCGCCTACCCCGACACCCTGTATGTCAGCGAGCTCGTCGCGGCGGGCACGGTCAACACCATGCCGGAGCAGACCCTGCACGCCTTCGCCGATCACGGCGAGGTCCACGGCGACCGGCTCACCGGCACCGCCGAGGCGGCGCGGCGGGTGTTCGCCGGGCTGGAGGCCGCCGGGGTCGATCTCACCGAGGTGTTCGACACGCTGGAACGCGACGGTGTCGCGAAGTTCCTGACCTCGTGGACCCAGCTGGAGCAGACCGTGCGGGCCCGGCTCGACGCGGCCCGCGCCCCGGCCGACGCGCCCGGCGGCGGCGAGGAGGCCACCGATGAGTGAGACCCCGCCGCTCCCGACCGATATCACCGTCACTCGGGAGTGGTCCGCGTTGGTCGCGCATCATCGCGAGATCGCCCCGCTGCATCTGCGGGATCTGTTCGCCGCCGATCCGGGCCGGGCC
>NZ_JBHSQW010000024.1:0-2643 GCF_042658695.1 Pseudonocardia hispaniensis
CAGCAAACCAACACACCGAGCCACACAGACCCGATCCATCCGGCCATCACGCTGACACCAAGAAAACTACCCCCACCCCCGATCACAGGTCAAATCGACCCCCCTGAACCTACTCTGACCTGCGTAAATACCCGCCACGAGGGTTAACGGGAGGTTTCGTCGTGATCGCTGCGTACGCCGAGCGGTCGGGCGACCCCGGCGCCGTCGGCCGCCGCACCGTCCCGTGGCTCCGCCTTCTGACGTGCGTAAACGCCGACCTGCCCGGCCGAGGGCTCGGCGTCGACATGCTCGTTCACCGGGCGTTCGTCGCGGGCTGAGGCGGTGGTCACCTCCGGTGAATCGGCGTCCCGCGCGGTGGACGTGCCGCTTCCGGTCGCCAGGCGGCGCAACATCTCGTTGTACGCCTTCAACTCCGCGTCCCCGTCGGCATCTGCTCGACGATCATCGCGCCGCGCCGACCGCTCGTCGAGCCGGGACCACTGCACGAGCAGGACGATGACCACGAGCAGGATCGGCAGCTCGCCCGACCCCCAGGCCACTCCCCCGCCCACCTGCTGGTCGTGCAGCAGGTCGGGCACCCATGGCAGGGCCAGACCTCGGTAGAAGGTCTCACCGATCACGGTCTTCGTGCTCATCAACGCGATGCCGAAGAAGGCATGGAACGGCACCGAGGCGAAGAGCACACCGAGTCGGAGGATGGGCGGCAGCCGGCGTGGAGACGGGTCGATCCCGATCAGCGGCCAGAAGAACAGCGTGCCCACGAGCAGGAAGTGCGCGTTCATCGCGACGTGCGCCCAGTGCTCCCTGAGCGCGAAGGCGAACAGGTTCGTGAAGTAGAGGATGTAGTAGTTGCTGACGAACAGCGGCAGGGCGACCAGCGGATGTGTGAGCCACCTCGCCACCGGGGAATGCACGGCGGCGAGCAACCATTCCCGGGGCCCGGGCGGGGCGGCCTTCCCGGCGACCGGCAGCGCCCGCAGCGCCAACGTTATCGGCGCGCCGAGCACCAACAAGATCGGCACCAGCATCGACAGCATCATGTGCCCACTCATGTGCACGCTGAACATGGCCGGCGAGTACCGCCCGATCCCCGAGCTCGTGGCGATGAGCAGGGCCGCGCAGCCGCAGAGCCACGCGATGATGCGCCCGGCCGGCCAGGCGTCCCCACGTCGGCGCAGCCGTCGGACCCCCGCGAGATAGATCACCGCACCCGCGATCGCCAGCGATCCGTAGATCAGGTCGAAGCGCCAGTCGAACAGCAGCCGGGCGAGTGTCGGCGGACCGTTCAGGTCGTACCCGATGAGTACCTCGGTCACCGACGGCGGTCCGGACGCCCGGGGCGGCGGGGCGCTCCTGCCCAGGGCGATGGCGAGACCGAGGGTGCCGAGCATGATCAGCACCTCGACCGCGCCGAGGCGGACGAGCGCTGCGGTCCGGCCGTGGGCCGCGGCCTCGACGGAACGGCGGCGGTGCGCGGCGCCGAGCGCGCCGAGCAGGACCAGCGCGATGATCTTGCCGATGATCAGCCAGCCGTACGTGGTGCCCAGCAGGTCACCGATCGGGATCCGCACGAGCGCGTTCAGGACTCCGGTGGCGGCGAGCGCGACCCAGCAGACGAGCGCCAGCCGGGAGAACCGCGGGACGGCGGTGGCAAGCACGCTCTGCCGGTCGGGCCCGGCTCGGCCCGTGGCCACCGCGACGACCGCGATGAGTCCACCGACCCACAGTGCCGCCGCGAGCATGTGGAGCACCAGGCTGTTGGTCGCGACGTCGTGGGCGCCACCTGCGGCGGAGTGGCCGGTCAGCGCCACCGGGAGGGGGCCCGCGATCGCGAGCCCGAAGACAACCACCGACCACCCCCAGCTGAGGACCAGCCGGCATCCGACCATGACGAGCACTGCGATCAGCGCCGACAACGTCCAGGCGACGGCCGCCGCCAGCTTCGGCACGAGGGTCACGAGGATCCCCACGTCGAGCACGTCCGCCACGGGGCGGCCGAGCGCGTCGGCGACGTTCAGCGGGATGAGCAGGATCGCGCCTGCGGCCCAGACTCCGGCGGCGTACGAGCCCACGCGCACCGCTCGATACCCGGCGACGTCGAGATAGCCGGAGCGTTGCGGTGGTGCGAGGAACGCCGCGAGCAGCAGCGCTCCGATCGTCGCCACCATGCTGACCTCGGCGAGTGCGCGCACGGCCGGCAACCCGACGGTCGTCAGTTCCCCCGGGTCGGGAAGCCCCAGTGTTTCGGGCGGCCGTGCGCCGGTCAGTGCGGTCAGGCCCGCGGCGACCAGCACCGCGATCCCCGCTCCCAGTCCGACCAGGCCTGCGACCCCGCTCGTTCGTGACGAACCGGCCGGTCTCGCCGCTGGTTCGGCGGTCGTCTGCGCCATACCAACCAGGCTATGCCCGGTGCAACGGTGGCCGTCCGCGGCCACCGGCCGCGCGCCTCAACCTGGCCGCCGCCGCTGCCTCAGGCCGGCTCGGACGCCTCGGCCGCGGCGCCGACCACCATTCGCGGCTGCTCGCCGATCGGCCCCTCGACGACGTCGACGACCACACAGGTGATGTTGTCCGGCCCACCCGCCTCGTTGGCCAGCGCGATGAGCCGCGCGACCGCCTCGCCCCGGTCGTCGATGTCCGCGA
>NZ_JBHSQW010000025.1:0-45764 GCF_042658695.1 Pseudonocardia hispaniensis
CTTACAGGTGCAGACACACACTCCACCGGATGATCAATCAGCGCTCGCCACTACCACAGTCACCACGCCGAGTGACCACGAGGTTTCACAACACTCTCTCAGCCCGGCTTGGGCGGATGGTCCACGAGCTGGGCGAGGTAGAGCTGCTCGCCGAGGCGGTCCATCAGTTCGAGGTTGGTCTCGAGGTAGTCGATGTGGTGTTCCTCGTCGGCCAGGATCTCCTCGAGAAGATTGGCGGTGGTGATGTCGCCCTTGGTGCGGCACAGCTCGATGCCGGGCCGCAGCCGCTCGACGACCTCGAGCTCGATCGCGAGGTCGGCCTCCAGCTGCTCGCGGACGGTCTGGCCGATGCGCAGCTGGAACAGCCTTTGGTAGTTCGGCAGGTCCTCGAGGAACAGGATTCGGTCGGTGATCCTCTCCGCATGCCGCATCTCGTCGATCGACTCGTCCCGAGTGTGCGCCGCGAGCTTGGTGAAGCCCCAGTTGGCCTGCATCTTCGCATGCAGGAAGTACTGGTTGATGGCTGTCAGCTCGCTCGTCAGTTGCTCATTGAGCAGAGCGATGATTTCGGGGTCGCCACGCATGGGGTGAAACGGTAGCGCTGACGCAGCGGACCGGAAACCAAGGATGTCCTGCCTGGATGAAAGGCGGACCTGAGCCGGTCACGTCATGCGGTCAGCGGCAGCCGGGGCAACTCACTCGAACTGGTGGTCGAGGCGAGCAGACACTCGATGCGGTCCACGCAGGTCCCACAGCCGGTGCCGGCGCCGCATCTGTCGCCGACCTCCTCGACGGTGCGGGCGCCGTCGGCGACGCAGGAACGAAGCTCGGCCTCGGGGACCGCCGCACAGATGCACGCGTACATTCGGCCATCCTTCATGATTATTAGGCGAGGCTATGCTGTCATCCGATCGGGGATCACGCAAGAGGGGGTCGACGGACCTAACCTGGTTGCGTGGCTCTCGAGGAGTACCGCCGCAAGCGCGACCCGCGGCGCACACCCGAGCCGATCCCGGTGGACGGCCCTGCCGGCGACGCACCCGACCAGCAGCGATTCGTGATCCAGGAGCATCACGCCAGCCAGCTGCACTGGGACGTCCGGCTCGAACGCGACGGCGTGCTCGCCTCCTGGGCGGTGCCCAAGGGGCTCCCCACCGATCCGGACACGATCCGGCTCGCGGTCAGGACCGAGGACCACCCGCTGGAGTATCTGGAGTTCTCCGGTGAGATCCCGCGGGGCGAGTACGGCGCCGGTCGCATGACCATCTGGGACGCGGGGCGCTACGACACCGAGAAGTGGTCGGACCGGGAGGTCGCGGTCGTCCTGCACGGCGACCGCGCCAGCGGCCGCTACGTGTTCATCCGCAGCGACCGGGAGCGCCGTGACGGGTGGATCCTGCGCCGCTCCGACCCCGTTCCCGGTCATGACCCGCTCCCCCGCGATCTCGCGCCGATGCTGCCCAGTCCCGGTCCGCTCCCGCGGGGCGAGGCCTGGTGGTTGCAGATCGGCTTCGGGGGAAGGCGGGTGATCGTCCGGATCGACGGAGGCCGCTCGCGGATCACCGACGCCGAGTGTGCGGAGCTCACCGTCCCGGCGCTGCGCGAGCTCGGCCGGTCACTGGGCGCCACCCAGGTCATGCTCGACGCCGAACTGGTCGGCGACCCGTGGGGACGCGTACGCCTGTGGATCGGCGATCTGGTCCACCTCGACGGCCGCGACTGCACACCGCTGCCCTTCGCCGAGCGCCGCGCGCTGCTGGAGGAGCTGCCGCTGACCGGCCCGCACTGGCGGCTGTCCCCGGTCTACCCGGGCGGTGGCCCGGAGGTCCTCGACGCGGCCGCCGAGCAGAACCTCCCCGAGGTCATCGCCAAGCGGGCGGACTCGCCCTACGTTCCCGGCCGTCGCACCAGCGACTGGGTCGCGGTCGCGACATCGGCGGCCCCGAGGTCGCAGGGGCAGACGAGCCGGGCGGCGCGCGCGAGCGAGACGGGCCACCGCATCGGACGGGCCCGGCTGACCAACCCGGCCAAGGTGCTCTACCCCCTCACCGGCACCACGAAGGCGGACGTGCTGGCCTACTACCGCGCCGTGGGCGAGGTGATGGTGCGGCATCTGCGCGGGCGGCCGGTGACGATGGTCCGCTGGCCGGACGGCGTGGAGAAGCCGTCGTTCTTCGAGAAGGACGTCTCCCGGCACGCCCCACAGTGGATCCGCACCGTCCGTGTCGGCACCCCCGGTGGCCGTTCCGAGAACGCCGACTTCCCGCTGATCGAGGACGTCGAGGGCCTGGCCTGGGCCGCCAACCTCGCGGCGCTGGAACTGCACGTCCCACAGTGGAGGGTCGGCCCGCGCGGTGGGCGGCAGACACCGGACCTGGTCGTCTTCGATCTCGACCCGGGCGAGGGCGCCACGGTCGTCGACTGCTGCCGGGTGGCCGAACACCTCGCCGCGGCGCTCGACGAGCACGGCCTCGTCGCCTATCCGCGCACGAGCGGCGGCAAGGGCCTGCAGCTGTACCTGCCGGTGACGGTGTCTCGCGCGGAGCGAACCTCGGAGTTCGCGCGGGCCATCGCCGAGCGGCTGGCCCGGGACTGGCCCCAGAAGGTGATCGCGGTGATGGCCAAGGCCCGCCGCCGCGGCAAGGTCTTCATCGACTGGAGCCAGAACAACCCGGCCAAGACCACCATCGCCAGCTACTCGCTGCGGGGGCGCGCCCGCCCGACCGTCGCGACCCCGGTTACCTGGGCCGAGGTGGGCGCCTGCCGCACGCCGGACGATCTGGTCTTCACGCTCGAGGACCTGCCGCACCGCCTCGCCGAGCACGAGGATCTGCTGGCGCCGCTGCTGTTCACCGACCGGCAGCGTCTCCCCCGCCTGTCCGGTCGCGTTTGATCACCTGGGGGTGCGAGGCTGACCCCGTGGGACTACACCCCTACTTCGAAGGCCCCTACCCGCGTGCCTACGCCCACCGCGGCTGGCATATCGACGAGCTGACCGGCTGTGAGAACACTCTGGCCGCGTTCCGCCGGGCCGTCGCGGAGGGATTCTCCTACCTCGAGCTCGATGTGCGGGCCAGCGCGGACGGCGTCGCGATGGTCCACCACGACGCCACCCTCGACCGGACCGCGGGTCACCCCGGCGTCCTGGAGCAGATGGCCGCCGCCGACCTCAGGAAGGTCCGGGTGGCGGGGCGCGAGCCGATCCCCTGCCTGGAGGAGGTCCTCACCGAACTGCCCGAGGTCCGGGTGACGATCGAGCTCAAGTCCGCTGCGGTCGTGCTGCCCACCCTTCGGGTACTCCACCGAACCGACTCCTGGCACCGGGTGTGCCTGGGCTCGTTCACCGAACGCTGGCTGCAGCAGGCGCGTGCGGTGGCGGGCGAGCGGCTGCTGACCTCGATGGCCCAGTCGTCCGTGGTCGGGCTGCGCGGGCGGGCCTGGCTGACGGCGCTACCGACACCGCTGCGTTCGCTGTCCCTGCTGCCGCTGCTGCCTCCGGTGCTCGGCGGGCTGGCCCAGCTGCCGCGCCGGTTCAGCGGCCTCACCGTCGTCGACGCCGCGCTGCTGCGGATGGCCCACGAGTCGGACCGCGAGGTGCACGTGTGGACCGTCGACGAGCCGCAGGAGATGGCGGAGCTGCTCGACCTGGGGGTCGACGGGCTGCTGTCCGACCGTCCCGACCTGCTGCGCACGGTGCTGCAGGACCGTGGAGAGTGGTCATGAGCCGGGTCGGGGAATGACTGTGACGGGCGCCGTCTCCGCCCCCACACTCGGGCCATGAGCACCTTCGCCGCACGGCCCGACGACCCTCCGGGCGCCACCCACCCGCGGATCACCCGTGGCCGGGTGGTGGCCTGGGGTTTCTGGGACTGGGGCTCCGCCGCGTTCAACGCGGTCGTCCTCACGTTCGTCTTCTCGGTCTATCTCACCAAGTCGGTCGGCGCGGACCTTCCCGGCGAGATCAGCGCCAACAGTTGGCTGGCCTGGTCGCTGGGCGTCGCCGGGTTCTTCATCGCCGTGCTCGCGCCGGTGACCGGGCAGCGCGCCGATGCCGCGGGCCGGCGCCGCATCTCGGTCGCGGTCTGGACCGCCCTTACGGTCGCGACGATGGCGGGGCTGTTCTTCGTCCGCGACGACTACCACTACCTGTGGCTGGGGCTGGTCCTGCTCGGGCTCGGCTCGATCTTCTTCGAACTCGCCGAGGTGTCCTACAACGCGGTGCTCAAGCAGATCTCCACGCCCGAGACGATCGGCCGCGTCTCCGGTTTCGGCTGGGCAATGGGCTACCTCGGCGGGATCGTCCTGCTGCTGGTGGCCTACGCCGGGTTCATCGCCGGCGAGGGTGAAACACGGGGGTTCCTCGGGGTCCCGACCGGCGACGGCCTGAACATCCGGCTGATCGCGCTGTTCGCCGCGGTGTGGTTCGCACTGTTTGCGCTGCCTCTGCTGCTGCGGATGCCCGAACCACCGCCGACCCCGGATCTGCGCGCCCGGCGGGGTTTTTTCCAGTCGTACCGCACGCTGTTCGCCGACCTGCGGGACCTGTGGCGGCGCAGCCCACACACCCTGTACTTCCTTGGCGCGAGCGCGTTGTTTCGCGACGGGTTGGCCGCGGTGTTCACCTTCGGCGCCGTGCTCGCGGTCACCGTGTACGAGATCAACGAGGCCGACGTGCTCGTCTTCGGCATCGCCGCCAACGTCGTCGCCGCGCTGGGGGCGGTCACCGCGGGCCGGATCGACGACCGGGTGGGGCCCAAGGCGGTGATCGTCGGCTCGCTGACCGGCATGCTCGGCTGCGGTGTCGCCCTGCTGTTCCTGGCCGGCCCGACCGTGTTCTGGATCTTCGGGCTGGGCTTGAGCCTGTTCGTGGGTCCCGCGCAGTCGTCGTCACGGACCTTCCTCGCCCGGCTCGCCCCGCCCGGCCATGAGGGGCAACTGTTCGGGCTCTACGCGACGACCGGGCGCGCCGTCTCGTTCCTGGCCCCCATGCTCGTCGGGGTGTTCACGTATGCCTTCGGCGCCGACCGCGCCGGGATCCTCGGGATCCTGCTGGTCCTGCTCGCCGGATTGGTCGCGCTGCTGCCGGTGCGGTCACCGGCCCGTCCGGCGGTCGCCGGGCCGGGGATGACGCACGGTCGGTAACCCCGGGCGGGCGAGCCGGTGAATTCCGGCGGCATTGACCGTGGGGTAAGTCACAAGTGGCTGACACGTCACAACCGCGTGTGTCAGGGCGGCGGATGGGGAACACTCCTGGCCTGGGCGTTCCACCGCCA
Organism: Pseudonocardia hispaniensis; assembly: GCF_042658695.1. Classification (NCBI taxonomy): domain Bacteria; kingdom Bacillati; phylum Actinomycetota; class Actinomycetes; order Pseudonocardiales; family Pseudonocardiaceae; genus Pseudonocardia; species Pseudonocardia hispaniensis. The sequence continues at coordinate 5,274 of NZ_JBHSQW010000025.1, forward strand.
GTCCCGGCCGGGTCGGCCAACACCTGGTGTGGACCCCACCGCCGGGAATAAGCGTCTGTGCAGCAGACGTTACACCCTCGGCAGACAGTTGACCGTCGAGGGAGGCTCCCTCGGCTCTCTCAACGGGAGGATGACGCATGGCCGACCGCGTGCTCCGTGGCAGCCGGCTCGGGGCCGTCAGCTACGAGACCGACCGTAACCACGACCTCGCACCGCGGCAGCTCGTCCGCTATGTGTCCCCGAACGGTTACGAGTTCGAGGTGCCTTTCGCGACCGACGCCGAGCCGCCCGCCACCTGGGAGTCCCCGCAGGGCGGGATCGGCAGGCGGGTCGACGGTGTCGCGCCCGAGCCGAAGAAGACCAAGCCGCCGCGCACTCACTGGGACATGCTCCTGGAGCGCCGCACGGTGAGCGAGCTCGAGGAACTGCTCACCGAGCGGCTCGAGCTGCTGCGCGAGCGTCGCGCGGAGATCGCCTGAACCCGTCGCTGACCGGGTCGGTGTGACGCTGGGCCGGGGTGACGCAGGGCGAATCGGCGACCGAAGCCGGGCCACCTCCCGTGGGGCCCGGCTTCGTCGTGTCCGGGCCGGTCAGCTCGACGCCTGGCCCTCGGTAACCGCGTCGCGTCGATGGATCCGATGTGTCAGGCCCCAGCAGGTGACCCGCCACAACGCCTCCGCCACGACCCCCGCACTCATCTTCGATGATCCGCGCTGGCGTTCGGTGAAGGTGATCGGTACCTCACGCACCCGGAACCCGGCTCGGGTGGCGCGCCACGCGACGTCGATCTGGAAGCAGTAGCCCTGGGAGGCGACCTCGTCGAGGTCGAGCTCGGCGAGGACCTGGCGGCGGAAGGCTCGGTATCCGGCGGTGATGTCCCGGATCGGCACACCGAGCGCGAGCCGGGCGTACAGGTTCGCGCCGCGGGAGAACCACTCGCGGTACAGCGGCCAGTTCTGCACCTGCCCGCCGTCGACGTAGCGGGAGCCGAGCACGAGATCGGCCTCGTCGAGGGCGGCGAGCAGCGCCGGAAGGTCCTCGGGTGCATGTGAGCCGTCGGCGTCCATCTCGACGACGACCTGGTACTCGCCCTGCAGCGCGACCGCGAACCCGGCGAGGTAGGCGGTGCCCAGGCCGGCCTTCCCGGCGCGGTGCAGTACCCGGATCCGCGGGTCCGCCGCGGCCAGCTCATCGGCCAGCTCGCCGGTGCCGTCGGGACTGGCGTCGTCCACGACCAGGACCTCGGCCGTCGGCACCACGGCATGCAGCCGTCGCATCAGCGGACCCAGGTTGTCCCGCTCGTTGTAGGTCGGGATCACCACCAGAACCGGCCCCGCGGGCTCAGCCATCGTCGTCCTCTCCTGACCGGGTGCCCTCCGGGGCTGCACCGGAACTCGCACGGGAGCGCCGGGTCGCGACCACCGCGACGCCGACCGCCATCACGCCCAATGCGCTCAGCACCCACTCGGGCACCGACCGCAACCGGGTTGCCAGCGTAGTCGTGGTCCGCAATGCGGTCTGATCGACCAGGGTTGCGGGAGCGAACTGCGGGGTTTGCGCGGTCACGGTGCCGTCCGGGGTGATCGTGGCGCTCACCCCGCTGGTGGTCGCGACGACGACCGGCCGATCGTGCTCCACGGCCCGGACTCGCGCCATCGCCAGCTGTTGGTAGGTCATCTCACTGAGGCCGAACGTCGCGTTGTTGCTCGGCACGGCGAGCACGCTCGCCCCGGCGGCGACGCTCTCGGTCACCAGGTCGTCGAAGGCGATCTCCCAGCAGATGGCGACGCCCACCGGAACACCGGCCATCGAGACCACACCCGGGCCCGGGCCGGGGACGAAGTACCCGGCCCGGTCGACGTAGCTGGAGAAGAGCCGGAAGAACGACCGCCACGGAATGTACTCGCCGAACGGCTGGACCTGCCGCTTGTCGTTGCGCTCGACCGGACCGATGCCGGGCTCCCAGACCAGTGCCGAGTTGCTCGTCGTCTGGCCGTCCGGGTTGCGCAGCACGGTGCCGACCAGGATCGGCACCCCGATCGCGCGGGCGGCCCGGTCGATCCGCTCCGCCGCGTCGGCGTTGCGCAGCGGATCGATGTCCGAGGAGTTCTCGGGCCAGATCACGAGGTCCGGCCTCGGTTCGCGTCCCGCCGCGACATCCGCGGCGAGCTGCTCGGTGACGCGGACGTGGTTGTCGAGCACGGCGCGGCGCTGGGCGTTGAAGTCCAGGCCGAGGCGGGGCACGTTGCCCTGCACCGCGGCGATCGTGACGGTCCGCCCGGGCGCGCCGAGGGTGGCCGGGACCAGGCCGGCCACCGGCCCCGCGACCAGCGCCACGGCGAGCAGCAACGCCGGTAGCGCGGCGCGCCGTCGGGGGCCGGCGCGGACGAGCCGGCGCAGCGTCTCGGCGAGTGCGAGCCCGGCGAGCGCCGTGACGAACGACAGCAGCGGCACCCCGCCCACCGCGACGACCGGCAGCAGCGGGCCGTCGGGCTGGCCGAAGCCGACCCGGCCCCACGGCAGCCCGCCGAACGGCACCCGGCCTCGTAGGGCCTCTCCCGCGACCCAGACCGCCGCCGCCCACACCGGGGCCCCCGGCAGCCGCGACACCAGCGCCATCCCGGCGGCTGCCGCACCGAGGAACAGCGCCTCGAACGCGACGAGCACCAGCCAGGGCAGCGGCCCGACGTAGGTCCCGGTCCAGACCAGCAGCGGGCCGAGGAACGCGGCACCGAAGGCGAATCCGTAGCCGAACCCGGCGCGGGCCCGCCGTCCCCGCAGCACCGCGCCGAGCAGCGCGAACGCGACCGGCGCGAGCCACCACATCGTGCGCGGCGGAAAGCTCGCGTACAGCAGCGCGCCCGCGCCCACGGCGGCGAGGAGCCGCACGCCCCAGGCCCGTTGGCCCCGTCCCCGCGGCGGCGCGGGCGGTTCCGGTGCCGACGCGGGTTGGACGGTGGGTGGGGCGGCCACGCACCGAGCCTACGGCGCGGCGCTCACGGGCTCGCCGCCCCACTGGACCGCCGCACCCGTGGCCGGCCCGGCATCGCCGAGCGAGTCGAGAACGCCCGGTGGGCCGCACCGGACGAACCATTCCTGGCCGTACGCGGCGCCGAACCGGTCGGTCGGCACCTGGTCGGCGCCGACCTGGCTGGCGTGCGCGGTGATCGCGGCGTGCTTGATCGCCAGGTGCTTCGCGCTCCCGGTGACCGTGAGGGTGATCTCGCCCGGCACCCGGCCGAACCCGACCTGCGCCGCGCCCGCCGCGTGCTGCACGAGGTGGTCGCCGGGGGCGCTCGCGTGCAGATGCTCGCGGTCGACGGTGATCCGGTAGCTCGTCGCACCGGTCAACTCGGCGGTGATGGCGCCGATGTGGTGTGCGGCCCGGTGGTCGGGATGGGCGTAGATGCCCTGCTCGTCGTCGTAGAGCAGGGTGGCGGCACCCTCGGCGTCGGCGAGGTCGGCGAGCCTGCTGGCCAGGACCAGCGGGTCGGCGCCCGCCAGCGCCCTGGCGTGGGTGCCGCTCGCCCAGCCGGGGAGCCCGGAGTCGCGACGGCCGAGCAGGACCAGCCGCTCGACTCCCAGCAGCGCGGCGGATCGTTCCAGCTCGAGGATCCGCCGCCGCGCGATGCTCTCCCCCGGTGCGAGCGGGATGCGTGATCGGCCGAGGTCCCCGGCGGTGGCCACGACGAGGACGACCCGGATGCCGGCGTCGGCGAGGCGGCGCAACGTGATCCCGGTGAAGATCGCCTCGTCGTCGGGGTGGGCGTGCAGGGCGAGGACGGTGTGACCGCGTAGCGCGGGTGCGTCGAACATCGAAGGTGATCGCAGACTGTGAATGCCGCGACGGCGGCAGGGGGGACGGTTCCGGGGTCAGCTGGAGCTGCGACAGCTCGGACAGCAGCCCGGACAGCGGCGTCCCACGAGCGGGCGGCGGCCGGTCCGGTCGATCACGGCGCCCAGCATGCCATAGTCACGGGTCGACGCACAGCGGGCTTGGCCTGCCGTCAGCGATCGTGGGGAGCGGGAACCGCGCCTCCCTCGGCCGCGGCTGCCCGAATGGTGATCACATCGTCGGAGCCCTACCGGTCGATCGCCATCGCGTCGAACAGGACCCGGCCGCGCTGCACCGTCCGCAAGCAGGCCGGCGACCCCGGATCCCCGTCCAGCGGGCCCGCCCCGTCCCAGAGGGCGTAGCTGGCCGGCCCGCCCGGTACCAGCCGGCCGGCCAGCGGGTCGGCGCAGCGGGCCGCGTGGTAGCCACCCGTCGTGTGCGCGGCCAGGGCGACCGATGCCGGCACCGACGACGGCGCGATGCTGTGCGCGACGGCCGCCCGCACGGCGCCCCACGGGTCGACCGGGGTGACCGGCGCGTCGGAGCCGAAGGCCAGGGCGACGCCCGTGGAGTGCAGCAGCGCGAAGGGGTTCATCGCCACCGCCCGCTCGGCGCCGAGGCGGGTCGCGTACAACCCGGCCGGACCGCCCCAGGCGGCGTCGAACGCCGGTTGCACACTCGCGACCACGCCCAGTTCGGCGAGGGTGCGGGCCTGTGCCTCGTCGACCATCTCCAGATGTTCCAGCCGGTGCCGGGCGGCTCGCACGGCCTCGATCGAGCTGGTGCGGGCGGCCTCGACGAGCGAGGCCAGTACCACCTCGGCCGCGGCGTCACCGATGACGTGGAAGCCGGCCTGCACCCCGGCCGCCGAGCAGGCCGCCAGGTGTTCGGCGATCCGGTCGGCGCCCAGGTACCGGTTGCCGGTGCAGTCCGGGGCGTCCGCGTACGGCTGCCGCACCGCCGCGGTGCGCGAGCCGAGGGAGCCGTCGACGAACAGGTCGCCGGCCAGCCCGTGCGCCCCGGTCGCGGCGAGCAGGGCCCGCGCGTCCGACGCCGTCCCGACCGCTTCGCCCCAATAGCCGACGACCTCGACGCCGGTGTCGAGGGCCAGTAGCTCGGCGAGGTCGTCGCGGCCGGAGATGTCGGGACCGGCGCATTCGTGCACCACACCGACCCCGCGGCGGGCGGCGGCCGCAAGGAATGCGCGCTGGGCGCGGCCGCGCTGTGCGGAGTCGATCGCGGCCAGGGCCGCGCGGCGCGCATGATGGTGCGCGTCCGCGGACAGCGGCCCGTCGCTCGACCAGCCCGCGGCGCCGACCGCGGCGGGGGCGCGATCGAGCAGCGCCGAGGAGACGAGCGCGGAGTGCACATCGATCCGGGAGAGGTACACCGGACGGCCGCCCGATGCCCGGTCCAGGGCCGCCCGGGTCGGCGGGCTCGCCGGTGACCAGCGGTCCTGTTCCCAGCCGTGGCCCCACAGCACGGCCCCCGGGCGCGTGCTGGCGTGAGCGGCGACGGCGGCCAGACATTCGTCGGGGGTGCGGCAGCCGGTGAGGTCGATGCCGTCGACGAGCAGGCCCGCCGCCGTCGCGTGCACATGCGCGTCGACGAACGCCGGGGTGACGACGGCGCCGTCGAGGTCCAGGACGAGCGCGTCCGTGGCGCGTTCGCGGGCGGCGGCCGCGGACCCGGTCCAGCTGATCCGCTCGCCGTCGATCTCCAGCGCGGTGGTGTTCGGCGCGATACCCGGATCGAGAACCCGGACACCGCGGATCAGGGTGCGGGTCATCGCCCGGTCCACCCGATCAGTACGGGCGGCGGGGCATCAGCACCCACAGCACCAGGTAGATCACGAACTGCGGTCCGGGCAGCAGGCAGGACAGCAGGAACAGCAGCCGGACCAGGTTCGGGTTCCACCCGAAGCGTTCCGCGAGGCCGGCGCAGACACCGGCGATGACCGTCCCGTGCCGTGGCCGGGTGAGCGTTGTTGCCACTGCGTGCTCCTTTCGTCGGCGGCGAGCCTCCCCGCCGACCTCAGCGTGCGCCGGATCCGCGGGCCCTGCCTCGGGGACGGTCCGGAGACCGACCCCGAGATTCCCCCGATCCATCGGACGGACGATCAGCGTTGCACACGGTGATGTCCGGCTGCTCCGCCTGGTGGAGTCGAGGGTAGTTGTCCACAGGCTCGGTGAATGACCTGGTCAGCGGCCCTGAGACCGGTCTAGCGTCTGTGATCATGCCGCGTCGCCGTCACGTTTTCGCCGCATTCCTCGCCCCTGTCGTGGCTGCCGTCGTGGCCGCGCTGGGGCTCACGGGGGCCGCCGCGGCGAAGCCCGGCGTGAGTCCCCGGCCCGCCGCCGTCGTCGCGCTCGGCGACAGCGCGGCGTCCGGTGAAGGCGCAGGCGGCTACCTGCCCGGGACCCGTGGCGAGGGCGGTGACTGGTGTCACCGCTCGGCGGCCGCCTACGTCCAGCACACCGGCCTGGCCGCGACGCCGGTCAACCTGGCCTGCTCGGGGGCGAACGCCGCCGCCGTCCGGTTCGGGACCGGCACCCACTACACCGAGGGCTCGCAGGCCGCGCAGCTCGCCGACGTCGCCCGCCGGTACCGGGTGACGGCCGTGACGTTGCAGGTCGGGGCGAACGACGACCCGGCGCTCACCGCCACCGGCATCGCCTGTATCCGCACGTTCCTCGACCCGACCATCGGCCCGTGTCGCGACACGATCGGGCCGCACTGGCAGCAGCGGCTCGCGGCGATGGCGCCGAAGGTCGAGGCTGCGGTCGGTGACGTGCGCGCGGCCATGCGGCACGCGGGCTACCCCGACGACTCCTATGCGTTCGTGCTGCTCTCCTACGCCTCACCGGTCACCGAGCGGATGGGCCCGCTGCACGGGGTCCAGGGCTGCCCGTACAGCCGGGCGGACGCCGAGTGGGGCCGGACCGTGGCGTTTGCGCAGCTGTCGCAGGCACTGGCCGGGGTCGCCGAGCGCACCGGTGTGCGGTTCCTGGACCTGTCGCGGGCCACCGAGGGCCGGGAGGCCTGCAGCCACCCCGACCCGGCCGACGAATGGCAGCGCCGGATCACCGTCGACCCGCAGGCACTGGTCCACGGCCGGCTCGACGCGGTCGGACTGCACCTGTTCCAGGAGTCGTTCCATCCGAACGCCGCGGGCCACTCCCAGATCGGCGGCTGCCTCGGCGAGTTCGTCGGCACCGGCGCCGGGACCGGCGCCTGCCAGGTGGGTGCGGACGGCAACCTGCATGCCCACCTCCCGGCCCTCGCCCCCGCCGCCCACTGACGGGACCCCGCCGGTCAGAGCACGATCAGGTCCCGCGGGCGCTGGTTGAGACGTTCGCAGCCGCTGTCGGTGACCACGACGATGTCTTCGATCCGCGCGCCCCACCGGCCGTCGAGATAGATGCCCGGCTCCACGCTGAACGCCATGCCCGGCTCCAGCGCCACGGCGTTGCCGGCGACGATGTAGGGCTCCTCATGCACGTCGAGTCCGATTCCATGCCCGGTACGGTGCAGGAACTCGGCGCCGAACCCGGCGGCGGTGATCGGTCCCCGGGCCGCGGCGTCGACGTCCTGGGCGTCGATGCCGGGCCGAACGGCGCGCACCGCGCGCTCCTGCGCCTCCTGCAGCACGGCGTAGACGTCGCGGATCTCGGCGGACGGCTCGGCGCCGACCGCGTAGGTACGGGTGCAGTCGGAGTGGTAGCCGCCCGGCAGCGGGCCACCGATGTCGACGACGACGATGTCGCCGCGCTCGATGATCCGTTCCGACACGTCGTGGTGCGGACTGGCCCCGTTGGGTCCCGAACCGACGATGACGAACGCGGCGCCGGTGTGTCCCTCCTCGACGATCGCCGCGGCGATCGCGGCCCCGGCCTGCGCCTCGGTGCGTCCCACCCGGAGGAACTCGCCCATCCGCGCGTGCACCCGGTCGATCGCCGCCCCCGCCGCGCGCAGCTGCTCGATCTCGGCGGCGTCCTTGCGGATCCGCAGCTCGCGGATCACCGCGCCGGCGAGGTGCTGCGTCGCCCCGGGGAGCGCGTCGCGCAGCCCGAACACGTGCCGCGCGGGCATCGAGTCGGCCACCCCCACCCGCATCGGGCCCCCGGCCAGGTCGCTGACCAGCAGATACGGGTCCTCGTCGTCGGTCCAGGTGACGACCTCGACATCCAGTTCGGTGAGCGGAAGTCCCGCGAGTCCGGGGGCCTCCAGCCGCGGGATGACGAGCGCGGGCGGGGCGCGGTGGCCGGCCGCCGGAACCAGCAGGCAGGTGAGTCGCTCGTGTGACTCTCCGCCGGCGCCGAGCAGGTAGCGCAGATCGGTGCCCGGCGTGATCAGCAGCAGATCGATGTCCTGCGCGGCGGCGACCTCGCCGGCCCGGCGCAGCCGGTCAGCGAACAGCGTCGTGGGGGCGGCCGAAGTCATATCGGCAGACTATTCACCCGGGACGCGGCGGATGTCACCACCCGCAGCGCCCGGGACTGGCAAGCTGTGCTGCTGTGACCCCGTCGCTGATGCTCCTCGACGCCGCGAGCTTGTACTTCCGGGCCTTCTACGGCGTGCCCGAGTCGGTGACGGCACCCGACGGCACCCCGGTCAACGCCGTACGCGGCTTCTGCGACATGGTCGCCCGGCTGGTCGGCGAGCGACGGCCGACCCGGCTGGTGGCGTGCCTTGACCTCGAATGGCGTCCCGCGTTCCGGGTGGCGGCGCTGCCGTCCTACAAGGCGCATCGGGTGGTGGGTGGGGACCGCGGGACCGCCCCGGCCGGGATCCCGGAGCAGGTGCCCGACGCCCTCGCCCCGCAGGTGCCGGTGCTGCTGGAGGTGCTGGCGGCCGCCGGAATCGCCACCGGTGGGGCGGAGGGATTCGAGGCGGACGACGTCATCGGCACTCTGGTCGCGGCCGAGCGGTCCGATCCGGTGCAGGTCGTCAGCGGCGATCGCGATCTCATGCAGGTCGTCCGTGACCGGCCCTCGCCCGTGCGGCTCGTCTACGTCGGTCGCGGCCTGGCCAAGGCGGAGACCCTCGGCCCCGCGGAGGTCGCGGCGAAGTACGGCGTTCCGGTTGGCCGGGCGGGCGAGGCGTACGCGGAGCTCGCGATGTTGCGCGGAGATCCCTCCGACGGCCTGCCCGGTGTCCCGGGGGTGGGCGCGAAAACCGCGGCCACCGTGGTGAGCCGGTTCGCCTCGTGGCAGGAGCTGCGGGTCGCCGTGGCCGACCGGTCCGACCCGAGATTGAGCGCGGGCGTCCGGACGAAACTGGCCGCCGCGGCGCCGTACCTGGCCGTCGTCGAGCCGGTGGTGCGGGTCGCGCTCGATGCGCCGGTGAAGCTGGACCGCCCCGATGCGCTACCGGCCGCGCCCGCCGACCCCGAGCGGCTGACGGCGCTGGCCCAGCGCTGGGGGCTGGGTGGTTCGGTGGATCGGCTGGTCGCGGCCCTTGCCGCCGGCGGCCGGTCCTGAGCCCAGCCGCCGGCACCTCAGCGTGTCGTGGAGGGTTGCGATGAAGGGAGGGGCGTGAAGGAACGGGACGCGGTGGCCGTCGCCGACTGGTTCGCACCGGAGAGTCCTGGCGGCCTGGTGCACGCTCACATCGTGCAGACCGGGATCGGGCGCTGCCGGGTGGACCGGTGGCCGGGGCCGAGCACCGTGCTCGCCGAGCTGCCGGGCGGCAACGTCGCGGCCCGCGGTGAGCCTCGGGTGGTCGCGGACCTGGCCGGTTTCGTCCAGGCGGAGCCGGAGTGGCTGCCCGTGCTGCGCGAGGTCGACCCGGACACGGCGGTGTGGCCTCGCCTCGTCGCGGTGCTGCCCGACCCGGTTGACCTACCGGCCCCGGCGCACGCCGTCCGCAGGCTGGGGCCGGACGACGCGGACGCGCTGGCGCGCCTCGATGCGTCGATCGGGTGGGTCTGGGGCACCTGGGGCGGCCCGGCCGGGCTCGCGGCCTCGGGCACCGCCTGGGCGGCGTTCGACGGCCCTCGGCTGGTGTCGCTGGCCTGCTCGTTCTTCCTCGGCCGCGACTACGAGGACATCGGTGTGGTGACCGACCCACACCACCGCGGCCATGGGCTCGCCTCGGCCTGCGCCACCGCGCTCGTCGGGGAGATCCGTGCGCGCGGGCGGCGGCCGACCTGGACGACGAGCCCCGACAACGCCGCCAGCCTCAGCATCTCCGCGCGGCTGGGCTTCGTGCGGGTCCGGGAGGACGCGCTCTACGCGGTGCACACGCCGATCCCCTCGTAACCGGGTTCCGGCGCCGACGCTAGAAGAAGGTGCCGCACCACGGGCGGGGGCCGCCGATGGCGAACAGCGCGTCGGCGCGGGACACGGCCACGGGGTCGCGCACAGTCCACCATCCGCACACGGCCAGGGCCGAGGGCATGCGGTCGCCGAGGTAGGCCGCCGCGAGACCGGCGACGTCGCACTCCAGTTCCGGCTCGGCACAGCTCACGCGCTCGACGGCATCCGGGCCGATGCGGTAGACGCCGCTGTTCTCCGGCAGCACGGTATCGCTCACCCCGAGCAGGACCGGTTCGGCCGCGCCCCAGCTTCGCGCGGCGAGCGCGGCCGGGACATCGACCAGCCGCAGCCACGTCTCGTCCTCCTGGCCGGTCACCTGGCACTTCCGGGGGTCGGTGAGCAGCAGTTCCAGGGGCTCATCGAGCGGCCGCAACCAGCCCTCCACCGTGTCGACCAGGTCGACCGAGAGCAGGAACCGCCACAGCCCGGCGGCCGCGTCGACGGAGCCCGCGTGCAAGTCCTCCACCCGCAGGACGCGGCCGGTGAGCGCGGGCCCTACGCCGTGCGAGAACGCGACGGCGAAGCCGTCGTCGCCGTCCGGGCCGGTGTGCACGCAGGCCACGACGTGCTCGCGCGCGTCGAGGCGGCGCTGCACGAGACCCCACCACCACGCGTCCGGCCGCTCGATCCCACCGGCTCGCCGCAGCGCCAGCCGCCGCTGCAGCGGGGCGAGCACCGGCACGATCTCCGACCGGCCGAGCAGACGCACGCTCCCACCGGCGGGCGCACCGGCCCGCCAGCCCCGGTGCGGCCGCGGCACCCGCACATGCCGGCCCCTGGTGGCGGGCCCGTAGCCGAACCGTTCGTAGATCACGGCCTCGCTGGCGCGCAGCGACGCGAGCGGCTCTGCGGCCCGCGCCGCCGCGCGCAGCTGGGTGTGCATCATCGCGGTCAGGACCCCGCGGCGGGTGTGGTCGGCGCGTACCCCGACCCTGGTCACCGCGGCGGTGGGCAGTGCGGCGCCGCCGGGCACCGCCGTGCGGGTGCGAAACGAGGTGGCGGTGCCGACCAGGGCACCGTCGTGGACGACACCGAACGTGCGGCCGGGACTGTAGGTCGTGGCGGTGTGCTGCCAGTCCTGGTCGTCGAGCGGTCCTCGGTGGATGGTCGCGGCGAACAGGGAGTGCGCGTCACGCAGCTGGTCAGGGCCGAGAGCGACGACCCGATGCGCGGGCAGTCCCATCGCTCAGACCCGGCCGACCTGGTAGTGGCCGTCGTCGCTGGTGATCGTCACCGGCACGGTGACCCGTTCACCGTCGACGGTGGCCTCGCAGGTGAACGTGGCGCCCGCGGTGACCGGGATGTCCTCGGCGCAGTGGACCGCGGAGACCTCGTGGCCGTAGGCGCCGGTGAGGACCTGCTCGATGCCGTCCTGCAGGGCGGCCTGGTCGAAGACCGTGGAGACGAAGAACCCAGGCGTCCAGAACCCGAGAACCCCGACGAGGGCCACCGCCACGATCGCGGCGGCGATCAGGACCCAGCGCAGACCCGGCCTGCGGCCCCCAACCGGTTGCTGCAGGGCGGGCCCGGGATACCAGCTAGGTCCGGGCGCCCAGTCCGGCCGCTCGGGGCCGGGTGCGCCCGGATCCGGAGGCTGATGCCAGGCCTGGTGCGGCGGCGGCCAGCCCTGCTGCGGGTGACTGTGCTCGGCCGGTCCCCAGCCCTGCTGGGGCCCGGCCGTGGACCGATGACCCCAGCCACCGGGCGGCTGGTGGCCCCAGGTCCGTGGCTCGCCGGGCTGAGCGCCCGGGCCGGTGGCCGGGTCGGGCGCGCCGAACGGTGGGCCTGGGGTGCTCACCGGTGTGCCTCGTCGCGCTCGTTCATGGCCGACCCTCCGTCCTTCCACGCCCGCGCCATGACCAGCGCGTCCGGCGATCAAAGCACAGGGGCCGGATCGACGGCGCGCGGATCGGCCGAGCCCGGCGGCGCGTCGCCCCGCCGGGGCGGTCACAGCACCCCCGCTGCCACCACGCCGCGACGGATCGCACCGGCGGCCTTCGTCGCGGCGCGGCCCAGCGGCGTCGACTTCCCGACGACCCCGACGAGCTGGTCGAGCAGGTCGAGCACCTGCCGGCACCAGCGGACGAAGTCACCCGCCGAGAGTTCGTGGCCGTTCTGCTCGGCGGCGGCCAGCACCTGGGCCAACGACTCGCCCCGCGCCCACCGGTGGATCGGCCAGGCGAAGCCGAGGTCGGGCTGGCGGGTCCGGTCGATCCGGTGCCGCCGCTCGTCCGCCTCCAGGTCGGCCCAGATCCGCAGGGTGTCGGTCAGCGCCTCCGAGACCGGTCCGGACGGCACCCGCGGCATCGGTCCGTTGTCCCGCCGCGACTCGTAGACCAGTGACGACACCACCGCGGCCAGTTCGGCCGGTTCGAGCCCCTCCCACACGCCGTGTCGCAGGCATTCCGCGGCCAGCAACTCGGATTCGCCCCAGATCCGGGCCAGCCGCTGACCGTGTTCGGTGACCGCCTCCTGCCGTCGCCCCGCCCCGTCCCGTTCCTCGGCGATATAACCGCGCTCCTGCAGCAGCGACCGGATCCGGTCGAACGCGCGCGCCAGCGAATGCGTCGTCGCCCGCACCTTCTGGCGCAGCTGTTCGGTCTCGCGCGCCAGGCGGTGGTAGCGCTCGGCCCACCGGGCGTGCGACTCCCGGTCGTCGCAACGGTGACACGGGTGAGCGCGCAACGCGTGGCGGAGGGCGACGAGCTCCGGGTCGTCCGCTCCGTTGCCGCCCGCCCGTCCGCGCCGCTGGCGTGGGGCCGGAGCCTCGATACCGGTATTGCGCAAGGACGAGGCGAGGTCACGGCGGGCCCGCGGTGAACGGTGGTCGACCCGTTTGGGCAGCCGCATCCGGCCCAGCGGCGTGACGGGTGTCGGGAAGTCGGCCGCCGACAGCCGGCCCGCCCACCGGTCCTCCGAGAGCACCAGCGGCCGTGGCTCACCGGTGGCGTCGACCCCGGGATCGAGCACCACCGCGAGCCCGGACCGGCGTCCGGTCGGCACCGCGATCACGTCGCCGGGCCGCAGCGATCGCAACGACTCGGCCGTGGCATCCCGCTGCTCGGCGACGCCCTGACGGCGCAGTGCCCGCTCCCGGTCGGAGACGTCGCGGCGCAGCTGGGCGTACTCGCGGAAGTCCCCGAGGCGGCATGTCATGGACGCCGCGTAGCCCGCCAGCGCCTCCTCGTTGCGCTCGATGCGTCGGGCGAGCCCGACCACCGAGCGGTCGGCCTGGAACTGTCCGAACGACTGCTCCAGCAGCTCGCGGCCCCGTTCCACGCCGAGCCGTCCGACCAGGTTGACGGCCATGTTGTAACCGGGCCGGAACGAGCTACGCAGCGGGTAGGTGCGGGTCGAGGCCAGGCCGGCGACCTTCTCCGGGTCCACCCCCGGCTGCCAGATGACGACGGCGTGCCCTTCGATGTCGATGCCGCGCCGTCCGGCGCGGCCGGTGAGCTGCGTGTACTCCCCCGGCGTCAGCTCGGTGTGGGCCTCGCCGTTGAACTTGACCAGTCGCTCCAGCACGACGGTTCGGGCGGGCATGTTGATGCCCAGCGCAAGCGTCTCGGTCGCGAAGACGCAGCGGACCAGGCCCTTGACGAACAGCTCCTCGACGGTCTCCTTGAACGCGGGCAGCAGGCCCGCGTGATGCGCGGCGATGCCCCGCTCCAGGGCCTCACGCCACTCCCAGTAGCCGAGCACGCCCAGGTCGGCCTGCGGGAGGTCGCTGGTGTGCTTCTCGATGATGCCGCGGATCTCGGTGACCTCGGCATCGGTGGTCAAGCGCAGCCCGGCGCGCACACACTGCCCGACGGCCGCGTCGCAGCCGGAGCGGCTGAAGACGAACGTGATCGCGGGCAACAGCCCGTTGCGGTCGAGCCGGTCGATGACGGTGACCCGCGACGGAGGGCGGTACCCGACGCGCCGGGCCGGGGTGGAACGCCCGCGCCTGCCACGCTCCCAGATCGCCGTCGAGCTCTGCCGGTCGAGCTCGGCGGTCTGCCTGACGAGGTCGGGGTCGACCCGCAGCTCGCCGTCGCGGGCCTCGCCGGCGAACAGGTCGAACAGCCGGTTACCGACCATCATGTGTTGCCACAGGGGCACGGGCCGATGCTCATCGACCACGACCGTTGTGTCGCCGCGCACGGTGACCAGCCAGTCGCCGAACTCCTCGGCGTTGCTCACCGTCGCCGAGAGCCCGATCAGCCGCACGTGCTCGGGCAGTTGGAGGATCACCTCCTCCCAGACCGCGCCGCGGAACCGGTCCGCCAGGTAATGCACCTCGTCCATCACGACATAGCCGAGGTGGTCCAGCGCCCGGGAGCCCGCGTAGATCATGTTCCGCAGCACCTCGGTCGTCATGACGACCACCTGGGCGTCACCGTTGACCGAGACGTCACCGGTGAGCAGCCCGACGGCGTCGGTGCCGTGACGGGCGGCGAGGTCGGCGTACTTCTGGTTCGACAGCGCCTTGATCGGCGTCGTGTAGAAGCACTTCAGGCCCTCCGCGAGGGCGAGGTGGACGGCGAACTCGCCGACGACGGTCTTACCGGCGCCCGTCGGGGCGCAGACGAGCACGCCGTGCCCGTCCTCCAGCGCGTCACAGGCCGCACGCTGAAACCCGTCGAGCTCGAACGGCAGGCCCGCGACGAATTCGGTCAACCGGGGCCGAGCGACTCGGGACTTGGCCGCGAGGTAGGCCTCGGCCGGACTGCTGGGAGCCACATCGTCCAGGCTGTCACATCCGCGACCCGCCCCCACGCCTGGACCGGTGCGCCGCCGGCGGCGCGCCGGTCTTTAGGGGATGTCGTCGAGCCTGGGGGTGGGCGCCGGAGCGGGGTCGGGTTCGATCGGCGACACCGAGGTGTCGATCTTGCTCGGTGCGGTGTCGATCGGCGAGGGCTCGTCCGGGTCCCAGGAGTCCCAGCCCTCCTGGGCCCGTTTGCGGGCCTTGGCCCGGTCGTGCAGGCGGGTGAGCTGGATCGCCACCTCGAAAAGGATCACCAGGGCCATCGCGAGTGCCAGCATCGAGATCGGGTCCTGGCCCGGGGTCGCCACCGCCGCGAACACGAACAGACCGAAGATCAGTCCACGTCGCCAGCGGCGCAGCCGGTCGTAGCTGACGACGCCGACCCGGTTGAGCATCACGACCAGAAGCGGCAGCTCGAAGCTGACCCCGAAGATGAGCAGCAGCGCGATGACGAAGCCGAAGTAGGCGTCGCCGGTGAGCGCGGTGGTCTGCACCTGGCTGCCGATCGTCAGCAGGAACCCCAGTCCCTGGGAGACGACGAGGAACGCCAGGACAGCGCCGGCGACGAACAGCACCGCGGCGATCGAGACGAAGGTCAGCGCGAACCGCCGCTCCTTGGCGTACAGCCCGGGAGTGATGAACGCCCAGAGCTGGTAGAGCCAGATCGGGCAGGCGAGCACCACACCGGCTGTCGCGCCGACCTTCAGCCGCAGGGTGAACTGGTCGAACGGCCCCGTCCCCAGCAGGGTGCAGGACCCGTCGGCGGTGAAGCTCGCCCGTGAGGAGGCGGGTAGCGAGCAGTAGGGATACTTGAGCATCTCCCCGAGGCTCGGGGCGCCGAACAGGGCGACGTCGAACCAGATGTAGCCGAACACCGTCGTCACCGCGATCGCGATGAGCGAGACCGCCAAGCGGTAGCGCAGCTCGTAGAGGTGCTCGACGAGCGTCATCGTGCCGTCGGGATTGCGGGACCGACGGCGTCGCCGGAACTTCGCCACGCCGAGCAGCTACTGCGTCCGGTCGCCGCGCCCTGGCTGGTTCGCCGGAGCGGACTGCTGCGGCGCCGGTGCGGCGGGCGGCAGCGCGGCGGGCGGCTCACCCGTGGGCTCGCTCTGGCGGGCCTCCTCGTCGCTGCGCAGCCCCTTCATCTCGCCCTTGAACACGCGCGCGGACTGCCCGATCGACCGCGCCATGTCCGGCAGCTTCTTGGCGCCGAACAGCAGTACCAGGACACCGATGATGATGACGATTTCCCAGCCACCGAGGCTTCCCATGACGCTGTCCCTCCCGACGCCGTCACTTCGGGGTTCGATACTACGCAGAAGCGTGTTTCAGCGGTCGTCCCCGGGTCGCCATGCCTTCACCCGGGCCAGTGCGGCCGCGAGCGGCGCGGCGCCCTCATCCAGCCCGGTCCGTAGCCGGGCCGCGGCGCGTTCCAGGCCGCGCTTGCGGCCCAGCACCACCGGCACGACCAGCATCAACACCACCAGCCCGGCCGCGGCCACGACCACTGCGGGTAAGAATGTGCCCACCGCTGCTCCCCTCGGTTCCTCGGTTCTCCGGTATCAGTTCTCGAGCGGAGCCGAGGCCGCCAGCGCGGCCCGCGCCCGGCGCCCGACCTCCGCGGCGATTTCCGGTGGTTCCAGCACCCGCGCGCCGCCGCCCAGCCCCAGCACGAGCCGGACCAGCCAGCCGGGCTCGGCGTAGCGCAGCGCCACCCTGGCCCGCCCGGTCGCCTCGTCCTCGATGATCTCGTCGACCGGGTAGTACTCGGCGATCCACCGGGCCTCCGGCTCGAGCAACAGCACGGCGGTCCGCTGCTCCTGGCTCGGGCGGAACAACCCGGCCGAGACGTCGGCGGGTTCCGCCTCCGGTGGCGGCGCGGCCGGTTCGTCGAGCTCGGTGACCGCGTCGACCCGGTCCAGCCGGAAGAGCCGGACGGCCTCGGCGCGCCGGCACCAGGCCTCCAGATAGCTGCGCCCCTCCACGAGCAGCAGCCGCATCGGGTCGATCGTGCGCTGCGACACGGCGTCCCGACCGGCGGTGTAGTACTGGATACGCAACGCGCGGCCGCGTTCCAGCGCGCCACGGACCGCGGCGATGGTGGCCTCCTTCTCGTGGCTGACCTCCACCGCGACCCCGGCCAGTGCGGCGTCGCCCACCGCGCGTTCGATCTTCGCGGTGGCCCGCTGCACGGCGTCGGAATCGACCATCCCGGGGACCTCGCCGAGCGTGCGGAGGGCGACGAGCAGCGCGGTCGCCTCGGCCGTCGTCAGCCGCAGCGGTCTGCGCATCCCGGCGTCCTCGGTGACAGTGACGGTGTCGCCGGAGAACGACAGGTCGACCAGGTCACCGGGCCCGTAGCCGGGTAGCCCGCACATCCACAGCAGCTCCAGGTCGCGGCGCAGCTGCCGCTCCGAGATGCCGAAGTCGGCCGCGGCCTCGGCGACGGGGATACCGGGTCGAGCCAGCAGGTAGGGCACCAGCGAGAGCAGCCGCGGCAGCCGTTGCGAAACCCCGCTGCTCATCGCGCACCCCCGGGCCGGTGCCCGGCGCGCCGCTCACGTGGCAGCGTCACGTCCGCACCTCCTCGTGGTCGGCATGCGCCGCGGCGGCGGCCGCCCAGCTTCGGCGCACCGCTGCGGCGAGCTCCGGCGGGTCGAGCACCACCACGTCCGGGCCGTGCCCGGCCAGCCAGCGCGCCACCATCTGCACGCTGCGCAGGTCGAGCTCCAGCTCGTCGCCGGGGCGGTCGGCGTGCATGCGGGGCCGGACGACGCGGCCGATCCGGCGCAGCCCGTGTGCGCGCCCCGAGGCGGCCCAGATCCGGGCCGCGCCGATCACCGGGGGCGGTTCGACGCCGCGTGTGACGTATCCGAGCAGATCGATGCCGTCGGGAACACGGATCGCGCCCGCCGGCCCGATCGCCGTCACCGGCCCGATGATGCGGGAGAGCCGGAACGAGCGGGTGGCGTCGCGGTCGCGGTCGTGACCGACGAGGTACCAGCGCCCCCGCCACGACACGACACCCCACGGCTCGACGGTGCGGTGGACGACCTCGCCGGTCGGGCCGCCGCGGCGGTGGTCGAACGTCACCGCCCGGCGGGCCTGTACGGCGGCCAGGATCGGCCCGAACGCCGGTTCGGCGGCCCGCACCCGCGGCTGCACCGGACCGCCGCTCTCGTCGACCTCGACCCCGGCCGCGCGCAGCTTGACCAGGGCACCGTGGGCGGCGCCGGACAGCTCGGGGGTGTCCCAGAGCCGGGCGGCCAACGCGACGGCGGCGGCCTCGTCCGGTTCCAGGTCGATCTCGCCGAGCTCGTAGTCGTGGCGGGCGATGCGGTAGCCGTCGGTGGTGTCGAACGACGAGCGCCGGCCGGTCTCCAGCGGCACCCCCAGCTCGCGCAGCTCGCTCTTGTCGCGTTCGAACATCCGGAAGAAGGCCTCGTCGGTGGGCGCATCGGCGTAGCCGGGAACCGTCGCGCGGATCCGCTCGGCCGACAGGAACTGCCTCGTCGAAAGGAGGCAGAGGACCAGGTTGACCAGTCGCTCGGCGCGCGCGGTGGACACGAACGAGATCGTACGACCGATGGGGAGCACAGCCGGGCCGACCGGTACAACCGCGGGGGGCGTCTCATCATGCGACGCCTGATCGTCTTGACGTGGGCGCTCAACCCGCGAAGGCTCGTGTGACGCCGAACACGAGAGAGCGGGGAATGAGCGACGTGGACACGACCGAGACCTTCAACCCGTGGAGCGTCGTGAACCTGGTCTTCCATCATCTGGCCGAGCAGGGGTTGCACCCGGTGCTCGGCGAGACGGGCGACCCGGCGGCCGCGGCGGCCGACCTTCTGACGGCGATGGGTATTCAGCCCGGTCCGGACAGCGCGGGCCCGGGCACCGCCGACGTTCAGGAGACACTGGCGCAGCTACGCCGAACGATGATGCCCGGCATCGAATAACCGCTGGTCACACGCACCCGTGAGGGCGTAACAGTGTAAGAACACTGTTACGCCCTCACGGGTGGTCACAGGCTGGCGATCAGGCGCTCGACGCGTTCGTCGACCGCGCGGAACGGGTCCTTGCACAGCACGGTGCGTTGCGCCTGGTCGTTCAGCTTCAGATGCACCCAGTCGACGGTGAAGTCCCGCCCGGCGGCCTGGGCGGCGGCGATGAAGTCGCCACGGAGCTTGGCCCGGGTGGTCTGCGGCGGGGTGTCCTTGGCCGCCTCGATCTCGCCGTCGTCGGTGACCCGGTCGACCATGCCCTTGCGCTGCAACAGGTCGAACAGGCCACGGCCGCGGCGGATGTCGTGATAGGCCAGATCGAGCTGGGCGATGCGGGAGCTGGCGAGATCGAGATTGTGGCGCTCCACGTAGCGCTCGACCAGCCTGCGCTTGATCGCCCAGTCGATCTCACGGTCGATGAGAGCGAGGTTCTGGCTCTCCACCGCGTCCAGCGTGCGGCCCCACAGCTCCACGACCCGATCCTGGACGCGGTCGTCGTTGCTGTCGGAGCCCCGCGCGGCCAGATGTTCGACGGCGCGGGCGTAGTACTCGCGCTGGATGTCCAGGGCGCTGGCCTCCCGCCCGCCGGCCAGCCGCACGGTCCGCCGCCCGGTGAGGTCGTGACTGATCTCCCGGATGGCTCGGATCGGGTTGTCCAGGGTGAAGTCCCGGAACTGAACACCCGCCTCGATCATCTCCAGCACGAGCGTCGCCGAACCGACCTTCAACAGGGTCGTCACCTCGGACATGTTCGAGTCCCCGACGATCACGTGCAGCCGCCGGTAGCGCTCGGCGTCGGCGTGCGGCTCGTCGCGGGTGTTGATGATCGGCCGCGACCGCGTGGTGGCGCTGGAGACACCCTCCCAGATGTGCTCGGCGCGCTGGGACAGGCAGTACACCGCCCCACGGGGGGTCTGCAGCACCTTGCCCGCCCCGCAGATCAGCTGGCGGGTCACCAGGAACGGCAGCAGCACGTCGGCGATCCGGGAGAACTCCCCGGCACGGGCCACGAGGTAGTTCTCGTGGCAGCCGTAGGAGTTGCCCGCGGAGTCGGTGTTGTTCTTGAACAGGTAGATGTCGCCGCCGATGCCCTCGTCGACCAGCCGCCGCTCGGCGTCGACGAGCAGGTCCTCGAGGATCCGTTCCCCCGCCTTGTCGTGGGCGACCAGCTGGGTCAGCGAGTCGCATTCCGCGGTGGCGTACTCGGGGTGCGAGCCGACGTCGAGGTACAGCCGGGCCCCGTTGCGCAGGAAGACGTTCGAGGACCGGCCCCAGGACACCACGCGACGGAACAGGTATCGCGCTACCTCGTCCGGGGACAGCCGCCGCTGTCCGTGAAAGGTGCAGGTGACCCCGAACTCGGTCTCGACACCGTATATCCGCCGCTGCATGACATCAGCGTAGGCGGAACGGCGCCCGTACTGTGATGCCTGTGTGCGAGTGGTTCCGGCGAGTCGGACGGCTTCGGCCCGGGGTGAACCCGGTCGACCGGGCGATTTCGCACGTCATCGCCCGGCGTGCGCCCTCTCGGCTCGACGCGGCGATGAAGTCGCTGACCACCGCGGCGAACCACAGCGTGCTGTGGTTTCTCCTCGCCGGGATCCTCGCCGCGCGCAAGGGCGCGACCCGCAAGGCTGCGCTGCGCGGCGTGCTCGCGATCGCCGGGGCGAGCGGGATCGCCAACGCGCTGCTCAAGCCGCTGCTGCCGCGACGGCGCCCCGCGGCCGGAGAGTTGCCCGCCCACCGGACCCTGCCCGACCCGCCGACCTCGTCCGCGTTCCCGTCCGGGCACGCGGCGTCCGCCGCCGCCTTCGCGACCGCGGTGGCGTTGGAGAGCCCGCGGGTCGGTCTCGCGCTCGCGCCGCTGGCCGGTGCGGTCGCCTACTCCCGGGTCCACGTCGGGGTGCACTGGGGGTCCGACGTGGTCGCCGGCGCCGCCGTCGGGTCCGCCATCGCGCTGGCCACCCGCCGCTGGTGGCCGGTGCGCCGCAGCGACGAGGCCCGGGCCCGCCCGGTTGACGCCGTGCCGCCACTACCGAAGGGGGAAGGCCTGGTCATGGTGGCCAACCCGTTCGCCGGCGACCCGGGCGTCGACCCCGCCACGGAGATCGAGACGGCGTTGCCCGCCGCCCGCGTGCTGCGCGTCGCGGACGGCGGTGCCATCGACGACCAGCTCGAGCAGGCGATCGCCGCCGGTGACGGGACGGTGCGGGCCGTCGGGGCGGCGGGCGGGGACGGCACCGCGGCCGCGGTGGCCGCGGTGGCCAGCCGGTACGACCTCCCACTGGTGCTGGTGCCCGCGGGCACCCTCAACCACTTCGCGCGCGACGTCGGTGTCTATGACCTGCAGGAGGCGCTCGACGCCACCACGGTGGGCGAGGCCGTCGCCGTTGATCTCGGACTCGTCCAGGCGCACCCGGGCACGGATCCGGACCCGCCGAGCGGGGAGGTGATCCGCACCCGGTACTTCCTCAACACGGCGAGCATCGGCTCCTATCCCGAGCTGGTGCGGCTGCGCGAGCGCTGGCAGCGCCGCTGGGGTAAGTGGCCCGCGTTCGCGGCCGCGCTGATCACGGTGTTGCGCCGCTCCGAACGGGTGGAGGTCAAGATCGCCGACGAGTGGCATCTCGTCTGGTTCCTGTTCGTGGGAAACGGGACGTACCACCCACGCGGCATGGTCCCGGCGTGGCGGCCCTCGCTCGACTCGGGACTGCTCGACGTTCGCTGGCTGCGGGCCGATCTCCGGTTCTCCCGGATTCGGGCGTTCCTGGCGCTCGCGCTGGGCGCGCTGGGGCACAGCCGGGTGTACGCCCAGCGGGAGGTCGACCACCTCGACGTGGAGTTGCGGATGCCGGCGATGCTCGCCACCGACGGCGAGGTCGTCGAGGAGGCCGGCCGCTACACGTTCCGGGTCGCCGCGCGCCCGATCCCGGTGTATCGGCGCGACGAGCAGAACTGGACCGGGCGCGACCGGCCGTATCTGGGGTGAGCGCTCAGCGGATCCGCCGTCCCATCTCGGCACACGAGTAGCCGCCGAGGGCTTCCACGGCCGCTCGGAAGTCCGGCCGTTCCAGCAGCGCCCACAGCGGTGCGAGCAGCTCGTCGGACAGCGTGTCCCGGCGCAGGACCAGGTCGTAGGGCTCCTGCGCGACGGGCACGAAGTCCAGCCCGAAGGCCCGGGCGGCCGCGAGAATGCCCATTCCGGTGTCGACGCGTCCGGCGGCCACCGCGGCGGCCACCGCGAGGTGGGTGTGCTCCTCGCGGGTGTAGCCGCGTACCTCGGTCGGCTCGATGCCGCGTCGCGCCAGCTCGTGGTCGAGCAGCGCGCGGGTGCCCGCCCCGCGCTGCCGGTTGACGTAGCTCAGGCCCGGGCGGGTCAGATCCTCGACGCCGGTGAGCCCGAGCGGGTTGCCGGGCGCGACGATCAGGCCCTGGTCGCGGTGCACCAGCCGGACGACGGCCGGCTCCGGACCGCCACCGAGCAGCCGGTCGACGAACGGCAGGGTGTACTCCCCCGTCGCGGGGTCCAGCAGATGCGACCCGGCGATGTGGCACAGCCCGTCCCGCAGCGCCACCAGCCCACCGAGCGAGCCCACGTTGGACGATGCCAGCGTGACCAGCGGGTCCTCGGCGCGCAGGGCGGAGGCCGCGAGGTCCAGCACCAGGTCGTGCGAGCCGATCGCGACGATCGTGCGGCCGATCTCGGCCAGCCCCCGCAGGAGCTCGACGCGGACCTGCTCGCCCGCGTGATGGCCCTCCACCCCGGCCGGCACCACGAGCAGGCCGTCCGCGCGCACCAGCGAGGTGAGCACCCCGGCACCCCGCGGTAGCGGTGTGGCGATCACCTCGCCGCCCACCCGGCCCAGCCGGACCCGCACCCAGTCGTCCATCCCGATCAGGGAGGGGAGCTTGCGGGCCAGCCGGGCCGTGGTCGACGGGCGTTCGGCCGGTGCGGCGCCCTCGAGCTCGGCGAGCAGCGGCGCGGCGAAGATGTCGAAGGTCAGCGCGGCCGAGACCGGGTAGCCCGGGGCGCCGAGCACCGGTGTGCGCTCCACGCTGCCGAGCACCACCGGATGTCCGGGACGGACCGCGACGCCATGGACGGCCAGCGTTCCCGCACCGGCCACGACGCGGGCGGTGTAGTCGTCGCGGCCGGCGCTGGACCCGGCGACGAGAATGACGAGGTCGGCGTCGGCGGCCGCGGCCCGCACCGCCGCGGTGATCGCCTCCGGGTCGTCGAGGACGATCTCGGTGACCCGGGCGTCGCAGTGCGCCTCGCGGGCCTGCGCGGCCAGCATCAGCGAGTTCGTGTCGAGGATCTCGCCGGGACCGGGCTCGGTGCCGATCGGGCGGATCTCGTCACCGGTGGGGACGACGACCACCAGCGGTGGACGCCGCACGGTCAGTTCCGTGACCCCGGCCGCGGCGGCTGCGGCCACGTCGACCGGCCGTAACCGGTGGCCCGCCGGCAGCAGCAGTTCGGCGGCGCTGATGTCCTCTCCGATGGAGCGGACGTGCTGGTAGGGCGGCACCGCGGCGCGCAGTTCGGCCGATCCCTGCGCGGTGTGGTGCACATGCTCGCGCATGACGACGGCGTCGTAGCCGTTCGGCAACGGGTCACCGGTGTCGACGATCGCGAAGTCGCCGGGGGCCAGCAGCACCGGGGTGGTCTCCGACGCGGTCACGGTGTCCGCTGCGCGCACGGCGATCCCGTCCATTGCGGCGGCGTCGAACGCCGGTGACGATCGCCGCGCCCACACCGGCTCGGCGGTCACCCGGCCTACCGCGGCCGTGACCGGCACCCGGATCGTCTGGACCCGGCGCGGGCAGCCCGCGGCTTCCCGCGCCGCCCGCCAGGTGGCGAGTGCCTCGGCCGCGGGGACGTCGGAGACGAACGGACTATCCGCGGTCACGGCTGCGACGGTAGAGCACCCGGGGCGACCGTTCGCCCGCGGACCCCGGCTGTCCCGGCCAGGCCCACGGCCGCGCTACCGGTAGAGCACCACCTCGACCTCCACGCCCGCGTCCAGGCCGGTGGCGGGCTCGGGGACGACCACGTACCCGTCTGCGCGCGTCAACACCGACAGCAGCGCCGACGGACCGAACACGGGCTCCGCGACGCCCTCGCGGAGCTGTACCTGCACCACGTCGAGCCTGCCCGCGGCCGAGGCCAGGTCCCGGGACAGCACGGCGCGGGTGCTCGGCTCGGGCGGCGGGACCGCACAGCCCGCGAGCCGCCACACCAGCGGCACCCCGACCAGCCGGAACACCACCAGCGCGGACAGCGGGTTGCCGGGCAGCCCGACCACGGGGACACCGCCGCAGTCGGCCAGCAGCGTCGGCTTGCCGGGCTTGATCGCGAGCCCGTGGCACCAGACGGTGCCCAGCGCGGCGACCGCAGCCGCCGTCTCGTCACGAGCGCCGACCGAGGAACCCGCCGAGACGACCACCAGGTCGGCGGTCGGCAGCACCGCGCGCAGCGTCGTCTCCAGGGCGCCGGGGTCATCGGGCACGATCCCGGCCACCCGGGGTTCCCCGCCCGCGTCGGTGACCAGGGCGGCCAGCGCCGACGCGGTGGCGTCGCGCACCTGGCCGACGACGAGCTCCGCCGTGTCCGGGGGCACCACCTCGTCCCCGGTCGAGACGATCACCACCCGGGGCCGGGCGTGCACACCGACGTCGGTCACCCCGGCGGCCGCGAGCAGGCCGAGGTCCGAGGCCCGTAACGGCCGCCCGGCGGGAACCAGCGCCGCTCCGGCGGGGACGTCCTCGTCGGCCCGCACCAGCCCGCCGCCCGGCGCGACCGGCCGGGTCACCTCGATCGTTCCGGGCATCGTCTCGGCGGTGAACTCGACCATCACCACCGCGTCGGCGCCCGCGGGCAGCACTCCTCCGGTGGGCATCGCCACACAGCCGCCGGGCGACACGCTCACCTCCGGTGCCGAGCCCATCCGGACCGCGCCGAGGAGGTCGAGGTACGACGGCAGCCCTTCCGAGGCGCCGTAGGTGTCGGCGGCACGCACCGCGAAGCCGTCGACCGTGGACCGGGTGAAGCCGGGCAGCGGGGCCGGGGCGAGCACCTCGGCGGCGGGCACCCGATGCAGGGCCGCGGCGAGCGGAACGGTCTGGACCGGGGTGCGCCGGGCCGGGCGGAACCCGGCCAGCGCCTCGGCGACCGTCCGGGCGGTGAAGAACTCGCGCCCACTCACGTCGACGCCACCAGCCACGGAAATCCCGCGACTCGCTCGCGGAAATACCCCGACTCGCGCTCGGAGATCCCGCGACTCGCGGGAGTCACGATCCGCGGTTCTCCAGTCCGAGCACGCTGACCACCGGACCCAACGCCACCTGCCCGAGCCCGCAGATCGACGTCTTGCGCATGGCCTCCTCCAGTTGCAGCACCCGGGCGCGCTGCGCCTCGTCCAGCCGCGGCGCGCCCGCCGGGCCCGCGGCCAGCACCCCGCGCAGCACCTCGTGCGCCTTCGTGGACCCGACCCGGCACGGGACGCATTTGCCGCACGACTCGTCGCGGAAGAACCGCAGCACGTTGGTGGCGGCGGCGAGCAGATCCGTCCCCTCGGCCAGCACCACCAGCGCGCCGGAGCCGAGCATCGTGCCGGCCTCGGCGAGCGGCCCGAAGTCCAGCGGCAGGTCGAGCTGGTCGGGGCCGATGAAGTTCGACGACGCACCGCCCGGTTGCACCGCACCGACGGCCGCCCCGCCGGACACCCCGCCGGCCAGGTCGATCAGCTCGCGCACCGTGCTGCCCATCGGCACGCAGTACACGCCGGGCCGTTCGACGTGCCCGGAGACGGCGAAGAACTTCCAGCCGACCGATTCCCCGCGGCCCTGGTCGCGCCACCACCGCGCCCCGCGGGTCAGGATCACCGGAACGTCGGCGAAGGTCTCGACGGAGTTCATCAGCGTCGGGCGGCCGTGCAGCCCGTAGGTGCCGGGGAACGGCGGTTTGTTGCGCGGCTCGCCGCGGTGGCCCTCCATGCACTCCAGCAGCGCCGTCTCCTCGCCCAGGATGTAGCCGCCCGGGGAGGTGAAGATGTCGACCTCCAGCCTGCGCCCGCTGCCGCAAGCGTCCGGGCCGATCACCCCGGCCGCCCGCAGGGCGTCCAGCTCGGCGCGCAGCACCCGTTCCTCGGGGCCGTACTCGTGGCGGATGAACACCCAGCCCTGCTCGGCGCCGACCACGGCCATCCCCAGCAGCAGCCCCTCCAGCACCAGATGCGGCTGGTCGGCCAGGATCTGGCGGTCCTTGAAGGTGCCCGGCTCGGACTCGTCGGCGTTGCAGATCGCGTACGTGACGCCGCCCGGTTCGGCGGCGCGGACCAGCTCCCACTTCTTCCCGGTGGGGAACCCGGCACCGCCCATGCCGCGCAGTCCGGACTCGGCGAGCACGGCCACCGCGTCGTCGGGGTCGAGCCGCCCGCCCAGCAGCGCCCGCAGCATCGCGTAGCGCTCCGCCACGTCCGAGCCGGCCGGATAGGGGTCGTTGGGCCACGGCCCGGTGCGGCCCGAGCCGGTGGGTTCGGCGTGGCCCACCCCGGCGTCGCGCGCCGCGGCGACCAGCGCGTCGATGTCGGACACCGCGACCGGGTACTCGTTGACCGCCGCGGCGGGGGCGATATCGCACCGGCCGAGGCAGGACACCTCGACGAGCTCGACGTCGGCGTCGTCGCCGTAACGCGCGCGCACCGCCGCGAGTCGCTCCTCACCCGAGCGCAGCCAGCACGTCAGGTCGTGGCAGACGGTCAGCGCCACCGTCGCGGGCGGTGTCGTCCGGAAATGCGGGTAGAAGGAGACCAGGCCCTCGATCTCGTACCGCGGGCGTTTCGTGTCGCGGGCCAGCTCCTCCAGCTCCTCTCGGGGCAGCCAGCCCACCCGCTGCTGGATGGCGTTGAGCGCGGGGATCAGGGACGGCCCGGGGAACTTTCCCGCGCGCGCCTCCACCCCGGGCACCCAGCGGGGCCGCACCTGGTCGGCCCGCTCGGACAGCTCCGTCACACCCGCACCCCCTGTGCCGACGTCGGCTCCGCGTGCGCTCCGCCGAGTGCCTCGACCTGCACCGCGCAGAACTTGAACTCCGGGATCTTCCCGAACGGGTCGATCTCGTCGATGGTCAGCAGGTTCGCCGCGGCTTCCCGGAAGTGGAACGGGATGAACACGTTCCCCATCTGTTCGCGGTGCGACACCCGCAGCAGCAGTTCGATCGTGCCGCGCCGGGACCGCACCCGGACCCGCTCACCGTGGGTGAGCCCGCGGTCGGCGGCGTCCTTGGGGTGCATGTACACCTCGGCGACCGGCGAGATCGCGTCCAGCGCGTAGGACCGTCGGGTCATCGAGCCGGTGTGCCAGTGTTCGAGCAGCCGGCCGGTGTTGAGCACCAGCGGGTACTCGGCGTCCGGCAGCTCGCGGGCCGGCAGCCATTCGGCGGGCACCAGGTGGGCCAGCCCGTCGTCGGTGTTGAACCGCTCGTCGAACATGACCACGAGGCCGTCGCTGTGGTCCGGGTCGTCGTTGGGGTAGAGCTTGCCGGTCAGCCCGAGGTTGTCGTAGCTCAGGTTGGCGTAGGACGGCATGAGCGCGACCATCTCGTCGAAGATCTCGCTCGGCCCGGAGTAGTTCCAGTCCAGCCCGATCCGCCGGGCGATGTCCTGTTCGATCTCCCAATCGACCCGCGCCTGGCCGGGCGGATCGAGCACCTTGCGGCCCAACTGGACCCGGCGGTCGGTGTTGGTGTAGGTCCCGACCTTCTCCAGGTACGACGACGCGGGCAGGATCACATCGGCGAACTCGGCGGTCTCAGTCAGGAAGATGTCCTGCACGACGAGGAAGTCCAACGCCGCCAGCGCCTTGCGGACCTTGTTGATATTGGGGTCGGACAGGAACGGGTTCTCCCCCAGCATGTACATCCCGCGCACGCCGCCGGGCTGCAGGATGGATCCGATGATCTCGGTGACGGTGAGACCGGTGTTCGGGTCGAGCGGGGTGCCCCAGGCCTGCTCGAACTGCTCCCGGACGCGCTCGCGCGCCACTCCCTGGTAGTCCGGGTAGAACATCGGGATCAGCCCGGCGTCGCTGGCGCCCTGGACGTTGTTCTGCCCGCGCAACGGATGCAGCCCGGTCCCGGGCCGTCCGACGTTGCCGGTGATCGCGCACAGCGCGATGAGGCAGCGGGCGTTGTCCGTTCCGGTGGTGTGCTGGGAGATCCCCATGCCCCAGTAGATGACCCCGGCGCGCGCCTCACCCCAGATCCGGGCGACCTCGCGGATCGTGTCGGCATCGACGTCGCAGATCGTCGCGGCGCGTTCCGGCGGATAGTCCGCGACGGTGCGGGCCAACGCGTCGTAGTTCGAGGTGCGGGCGGCGATGAACTCGCGGTCGATCAGCCCGAGCCGGATGATCTCGTACATGACCGCGTTGTAGAACGCGACGTCGGTGCCGGGTTTGAGCTGACAGTGGAGGTCCGCGTGGTCGGCGACCGTGCCGGCCCGCGGGTCGACATAGATGATCGTCGTTCCGCGTCTGCGGGCCTGTTTGAAGAACGAGCTCGCGACGGGGTGGTTCGCGGTCGCGTTGCTGCCGGTGATGATCGCGACGTCGGCGTTGAGCACGTCGCCGTAGGTCGTGGAGACCGCGCCGGAACCGATGCCCTCGAACAGCGCCGCGACCGACGAGGCGTGGCACAGCCGGGTGCAGTGGTCGACGTTGTTGGTGCCGAAGCCGACCCGGATCAGCTTCTGGAAGAGGTAGGCCTCCTCGTTGGAGCATTTGGCCGAGCCGAACCCGGCGATCGCGCCGGGACCGCCCTGCGCGTGGACCTGCTTCAGCCGGGTCGCGACGAGGTCGAGCGCCTCCTCCCAGGTGGCCTCCCGGAAATGCGGCATGACCTCGTCGTAGTCGACCAGGCCGCCGGGCTTGCGGCCCTTCCCGTTCCGCCCGCCGCCCGAGCGGTCGCCGCCGCCGACCCGGCCGCGGTCGTTGGGGGCGCCGTTGCGGTCGCCGCGCACGTCCGCGCTCAACGGCCCCTTCGGATAGGCCGACTCGCGGCGGATCAGGGGCACGGTGAGCCGCTGCGGGGAGGCCGCGTAGTCCCAGCCGTACCGGCCCTTGACGCACAGCCTGCTCTGGGAGCCCGGCTGGTCGCGGCCCTCGGCGAAGGAGATCGCGCCGCGTTCGCGGTCGACGTGGTAGGTGAGCGCACAGCCCACGCCGCAGTACGGGCAGACGGACTGGACGGCATCGAGCTGCGCCCGGGGCCGGATCGGGACGCCGCCGATGGGCTTGTTGGTCAGCGCTCCGGTGGGACAGGCCTGCACACATTCACCGCAGGTCACGCACGAGCTCGCGCCCATCGGGTCGTTGAAGTCGAACGCGATCCGGGTCGCATGGCCCTTGCCGGAGCGCCCGATGACGTCGTTGCCCTGGATGTCGTCGCAGGCCCGCACGCACCGGTCGCACAGGATGCAGGCGTCGTGGTCGACGTCGATCACCGGGTTGGAGCTGTCGCGGCCCCGTCCCGACCCGCAGGGCAGATCGGTGGTCTCCCGGGCGACGCCGTAGCGGTCGGCCAGCTCCAGCAGGAGGTTGTCGCCGGTGGTGGTCTGCTTCGGGTCCTGGTCGCGAGGCGGCTGGTCGGACAGCAGCAACTCGGTGAGGGTGGCCCGGCTGCGCTCCAGCTCCGGGGTCGAGGTCCGCACCGTCATGCCGTCCTCGCACGGGCGCACACACGCCGCGGCGAACACCCGGCCACCGGTGTCGACCACGCACATCCGGCAGACACCCACCGGGTCGTACCGCTCGTTGTGGCACAGCACCGGGATGTCCACGCCGACCCGTTTGGCGGCGTCGTAGATGGTGGTGCCCTCGGGCACGGTGACCGAACGGCCGTCGATCTCGGTGGTCACGGTCCGGACCGAGGTCGCCGATCCCTGCACAGCCGTCATCTCGACCCCCACGTACATCCTCGGTGTGGCATGTCCGACCCTAGTTCACCGGATCGCCGTGGCCCATATCGGAACTGTCGGGGTCCGCCGCTAGCGTCCGCGCCATGCTCGATCACGTCGGTATCCAGGTCAGTGATGTCGAGGCCTCACTCGCGTTCTACCTCGCCGCGTTCGCGCCGCTCGGGATGCGGGAGGCGATGCGCTTCGCACAGGGCGACGCGGTGGTCGTCGGGCTCGCCGGGGCCGACGGCGCGCCCGAGTTCTGGCTCGGTCCGGCCGCCGGGGCCGAGGTCCGCGAGCTGCATCTGGCCTTCCGCGCGCCCGACCGGGCCGCGGTCGACGCGGTGCACGAGGCCGCGCTCGCCGCGGGGGCCGAGGTGCTGCACGCCCCGCGGGAGTGGCCGGAGTACCACCCCGGCTACTACGGGGTCTTCCTACGCGATCCCGACGGGCACAACGTGGAGGCCGTGCATCACGGATAGCGGTCACGAGCGTTCCGGACTCCGCAGCTGCGGCGGGCCAGGAGCCGCCGGCGCCGCAACGCGGGGGTCAGGCGTCGAGCAACAGATCGGCGAGGTCCCCGGGCTCCGGGTTGCCCGCCGCATCGAGCCCGCGGGCGGCGTAGTAACCCGCCACCATGGTGGCCAGCCGCTCGGCGGTGAGCGCCGCGACGCGGCCGGACCCGAGTCGTAGCGGGGTGCTCAACATCCGGGGCGGCAGGGTGTCGTCGGCCGCGGTCGCGCCCTCCCGGGCGTTGAACACCCGCTTGGCCAGCACGATCCGGCGGGCGGTCGCGCGCAGCTCGGGCTCGTCGACGTCCCAGCCGGTGACCGCGGACAGCAGCGCAGCCCATTCGGCGAACGGTTCGGTGAAGACGCCGCGCAGGAACTTGCACAAGATCATGGAGTCCATCACGGCGGCCCGGTCCTCGGTGCCGATCGCGGCGGCGACGTGGGCCGCGCCGCCGTCGAGCCGGTCCAGCTCGCCGGACAGGTCGGCCTCGTAGGCACCGGACCGGTTGTGGTCGGCGCCGCGGGCGTTCACCGCGAGCCCGAGCGCCATCGTCTGCAGGCTGCGCGGCTCGTATCCGGGCAGCTCCAGTCCCTTGACCTGCGGCGCGAAGTCGATCGAGCCCTGTCCGACGACGGCGGCGGCGCGTCGCGAGCCCTGGGCGAGCAGCTCACCGAGGCCGGGTTCGCAGGCCCCGATCGCGGCCAGCGCCCGCAGCAGGGCCGCACCGTCGCCGAACCGCAGCCAGGGGGCGTCGATCAGGCCGCGCTCGGCGCATTCCATCGCCCAGGCGATCGTGCCGCCGGCGGAGATCGTGTCGATGCCCAGCTCGTCGCAGCGGGCGCTGGCGGCGAACACGTCCTCCGGGTCGGACACCCCGCACAGCGGGCCGAGCGCGAACACGTTCTCGTACTCCATGCGTTGGCGCCCCCCGCCGCGGCGGGTGTAGATGTGCTCGCAGCCGATGGAGCACGACGCGCAGCTGTTGCGCGCCACCGCGCGCAGCTCGTGCAGCTGTTCGGCGGCGAGCGCGGAGGCGCCCTCGAACGTGGCGGCGGTGAAGTTGCGGGTGGGCAGCGTGCTGACCGCGTTGAAGGCGAGCAGGTTGGCCAGCGTGCCCAGCTCGCGGTACTTGGCCGTGGCCGGCCCGAAGCTGCGCTCGCGCAGGTCCCGGGCTGCGGCCAGGACGCCGGGCTGGTCGGCGACGGCGACCTTGCGGCTGGCCCGGACCAGCACCGCCTTGATGTTCTTCGCGCCGAGCACCGCCCCCAGTCCGCCACGGCCCGCGTGCCGGCCGTCGTGGCTGATCGTCGCGTAGCGGACCTGCCGTTCGCCCGCCGGGCCGATCGCCGCGGTTCGCCAGCCGCGGCCGAAGCGCTCGCGGACGGCGGCCTCGGCCTGGGCCGCCGGCAGGCCGGCCAGCTCGGGCGCCGGTTCGAGCCGGACCCCGCCGGCGTCGTCGGAGCCGACGAGCAGCACGGACAGCGCCTCGGCGCGGCCGCGGATCACGATCGCGTCGTGCCCGGTCAGCTTGCCGGAGATGGCGAACTGGCTGGAGGCGAGTGCGTCGGTGAGCAGCCCGGTCAGCGGCGACTTGGCCACCACGGCGAACTTCGCGCTCGTGGTGAGCGGCGTGCCGACCAGCGGGGAGAACACGAAAGCCAGCGGCGCGCCGGGCGTCAGCGGATCGGCCCCGGATGGGGCGAGCCGATGCAGCAGCCAGGTGCCCAGGCCCACGCCGCCGAGATAGGCCCGCAGCACCCGGTCCTTGAGCGGGATCGGTGTCGCGGTCGCGGTCCGGCCCGCCACCTCGACGAGCATCGCACGCCCGAAGTACCCACCGGCCGGCATCGCTCAGCCCCCGGCGTCCGCGGAGAGGAATGCCACGACGTCGCCGGTCACCAGCGGCAGCTGGGCGTCGCGGCTGATCTGGTCACCGTTGAGCGCCGCCACCACGTGCCGGTCGAGAGCCAGCCCGACCGCCGCGGCCGCCGCCCCCAGGGTGGCGGCGCGGACCCGGCGGGGGCCGTGGTGGCCGTCGCCGGCCAGCGCACCGTACCGCTGGACCGTGACCTGTGGTGCGGCGCGGTGCCGGGCCGCCGCGTAGTCCTGCGGGGCGTTCACGTTGAGCACCGAGTCCAGATCCGGGTCGAGCCGGGCCAACTCGGGGTCGGCGAGCAGCTCGGCCTCGCCGGTCCGCCGCACCCGGCAGCATTCGAACAGCATCGCCGGTCGCAGCCTGCCGTCGGCGACCAGCGTGTCCGCCAGCTCGGCCAGCGCGGTCCGGTAGCCGGCGGCCATCGGCTGGGGGAACCCGTGCGCCACCGGCAGCACGACATCCGCCGGGGGGTTGATCTCGGGGTCGACGAGGCCGCTCAGCACCCGGCGCACGAACGCCGGATGCAGGAACGGCAGGTCGGTCGAGCAGACGAAGGCGATCGCCGCCCGGTCGGCCAGCGCGGCGAGGCCCGCGGCGAGGCCCTGCATCGGCCCGAGACCCTCGATCGGGTCCTGCACGACCTGCACGCCGGGCGGCAGCCCCGGCAGCTCCTGACCGGGCGCACGGACGACCAGGACGGGGCCGTCGACGGTGCGGGACAGCAGCGCGGTGGTGCGGTACAGCAGGGTGCTGCCGTGCCACTCCAACGCGGCCTTCGGCTCGCCCATCCGCGAGGACCGCCCCCCGGCGAGCACCACGCCCGCCGCCGCCCCCGTGCCGTTGTCCACGCATCCGATCGTAGGCGCCCTGGGCGGTGCCGTGGCCGTCCGCTCAGCCCTTGACCGAGCCCTGGGTGAAACCGGCGATGAACCGGTTGAGGAACAGGTTGAAGACGAGGGCGATGGGCACTGCGACGATCACGACCGACGCCAGCAGCGACTGCCAGAAGAACACATCGCCGCGTACCAACTCGGTCGGGACGCCGATGCTCACGGTCTTCGCGTCGGAGGCGGAGACGAATGCGAGGGCGTAGATGAACTCGCCCGCGGCGAGGGTGAACGCGAAGATCACGACCGCGACGATTCCCGGATAGGTCAACGGCAGCAGCACCCGGAGGAAGGCCTGGCCGCGGCTGTAGCCGTCGACCATGGCCTGCTCCTCGATGTCCACCGGGATCGCCTTGAAGAACCCGAGCAGCAGCCACACCGCCACCGGTGTGGTGACGGTCGGGTACACCACCACCATCGACCACACCGTGTCCTGTAGCCCGAGGAACGCCACCACCTGCGACATCGAGATGAACAGCAGTGACGGCGGAACCAGGTACACCATGAAGATCGCCACCGCCAGCCCGCCGCCGAAGCGCAGCCGCAACCGGGCCAGGCTGTAGGCCGCGGGCAGCGCGAGCACCAGCGTGATCGCCACCGTGAGGGCCCCGACGAGCAGGGTGTTCAGGCAGAACCGGACGAACGGGGTGTCGGTGAACAGGAAGCTCACGTGGGAGAACGTGGGCTGGTAGAGGAACCAGAACGGGGAGAGCCCGTAGGTGTAGAGCTCGGTGTTCTCCTTCAGCGCGTCGACGATCGCGACCTCGAACGGCGCGGCCGCGAACCCCACGAACAACGCCGCGACCAGGTAGAGCCCGAGGCGTCCCGCGCGCCGCCTGCGCCGCGCCGACCGCGGTCCGACCGCGCCCACCTCAGGTCACCTCCGAGCGGCGCACCGCGCGCAGGATGAGGATGGCGAAGGTGAGCAGGACGGGGAACAGGAACAGCGCGATCGCGGCTCCCTGACCGAGGTCACCGCCCTCGATGCCGCGGAAGAACGCCCAGGTCGGCAGGATCTGGGTGGCGTTGATCGGCCCGCCACGGGTGAGCACGTAGACCGTCGTGAGATCGATGAAGATCATGATCCCGCCGAACAGCGTGGCCACCGCGATGATCGGCAGCGTCAGCGGCAGAGTGATCTGGAAGGTCTTGCGCCAGAACCCGGCGCCGTCGATCTGGGCCTGTTCGTCGACGTCCGGCGGCACCGACAGCAGGCCGGCCAGCACGATCACCGCGGCCAGCGGGGTGATCCGCCAGACCTGGGCGATGATCACCGCGGCGAAGGCCGTCTGCGGGGTGCCCAGCCAGTTGAGGTTGCCGTCGATGAGCCCGACCGCGCGCAGCACCCAGTCGATGGGGCTGTAGAGCGTGTCGAACATCCACAGCCACAGGATCGACACCAGCGACACCGGCGTCGTCCACGGCAGCAGAACCAGGAACCGGAAGAACCATTTGCCGCGGAAGTCCTTGCTGAGCACCAGCGCCAGCGCCGTGGCCAGCAGCACCACGCAGGCCAGCGCGATCACCGTGATCAGCACGCTGTTGAGCAGCGACGTGCGGAACACCGGGTCGGCGAGGGCGCGCTGGAAGTTCGCGAGACCGACCCAGCGCAGGGTGGGGTCACCGACCGTCGCCGAGGACAGGCTGAACGCGATGGCCAGCACGAACGGGATCGCGACCAGCCCGATGATGTACACGATCGAGGGCAGCAGCAGCAGTGCGGCGAGCGGCCCCTCGCGGTCGAACAGCGACCGCCGGCGCCGCGCGGTCGGCGGTCTCGCCGCAGGCTCCCGGTCCGCCGCCCGCTCGGCCGCGACCTCGCCGCGGGTCATCGGCTCGCACCCCGCACGCTCTCCCGGCGGGCCTCGGTGCGCAGACCGGTGTCCGCGTCGAAGTACCTCAGGTCCGCGGCGCGCACGACGAACTCGTGCCGCTCCCCCGCCTGCACCCCGGTGTCGACTGTGGAGGGAAGGACGGACCGGATCCGCACCTGGTCGCCCAGCTGCGGGGCCACCCCGACCAGATGCCGTTCGGCGCCGAGGTTCTCCACGAGCTGGACCTCGAACGGAGTGACCAGGTCGCCGGGGCGTTGGGGGACGGCCACGCGCGGCAGGAACCGCTCGGGCCGGAATCCCAGCAGGTGGTCGGAGCGGGTGACCAGGTTCATGGGTGGTGAGCCGACGAACGTGGCGACGAACGTGTCGGCCGGATGGTGGTAGATCTGTTCGGGGGTGGCCAGCTGGCGTAGCCGACCCTCGGACAGCACCGCGATCCGGTGCCCCATCCCCATCGCCTCGACCTGGTCGTGGGTGACGTAGACGGTGGTGGTGCCGACCCGCCGATGGAAGTCCTTGAGCTCCTCGCGGGCGCTGGTGCGCAGCTTGGCGTCGAGGTTGGACAGCGGCTCGTCGAGCAGGAACACGGTGGGCGCGCGCACCAATGCCCTGGCCAGTGCCACCCGCTGCCGCTCGCCACCCGACAGCTCGCGCGGTTTACGCCCCAGCAGATGCCCGATGCCGAGCAGACCGGCCGCCCATTCGACCTTCGTGCGCCGCTCCTGCTTGTCGAGCCGCTCGGCCCGCAACGGAAAGTCGATGTTGTCACGGATCGACTTGTGCGGGTACAGCGCGTAGGTCTGGAACACCATGGCGATCTTGCGAAGGCGCGGCGGCAGGCCGGTCATCGGGTCGCCGCCGATGTAGATCTCGCCGGAGCTCGGCTGCTCCAGCCCGGCGATCATGCGCAGCAGGGTGGTCTTCCCACAGCCGGAGGGCCCGAGCAGAACCAGGAACTCGCCGTCCTCGGTCGTGAAGTCGATGTGGTCGACCGCGAGCACCCCGCCGTGCGCGCTGAACCGCTTCGTGACGTCACGAACCTCGAGGACCGCCACTCAGACCAGCCCCTGCCCGCGCCATTTGTCGAAGATCTCCCGGCAGCGCGCGTCGGCCTCCTGCACGGCGGCGGCGGGCGAGAGCTGGCCCAGCGCGGCCTTGGCCATCATCTGGGGCAGCACGAACGTTGTGAAGATCTCGCCGATGGCCGCGTTGGCCGGGCCGGGGTGGCCGAGGTTGGTGCTCCAGTCGAAGGAGCTCTTGAGCACCTCCAGCTTGTTCGCCGGTTGCGAGCCGAACGGGTCGTTGCTCAACCACCCGTCGAGCTGGGGAACCGTGTCGGGGAACGCCGGGAAGTCGTAGAGCTCGGAGTGGTAGGTCACGGCGGCGGCGTTCTGTGAGAGGTTGAGCAGGAACTCCTTGGCCGCGTCGACGTTCTTCGCGAACGTCGGGACGATGTAGACGGCGACGACGTGTTCGCTGGCCAGGCCGACCCCGCCGGGTCCCTTGAGCGCCGGGGTGAAGAAGATGTCGTTGGCGACATCGGGCGTGGTCTTCTGCGACGTGCGGTACGCGGAGATCGAGTTGAGGATGTAGGACAGCTGCCCGGCGGCCAGCCCCTGGTTGTTCGAGGCCGCGTTCCAGGAGAAGACGGTGTCGGTCATCGCCTGGCCGTAGAGCTTGGTCATGTACTCCACCGCGGCCACCGTTTCCGGCGAGTTGAGCACGACGTTCTGGTTCGCGTCCTGGATCGACCCGCCGAACGACCAGATCATCGCGCGCGCCGCCATGTTCGAGTCGATCTCGTTGGACATCCCGATGCCCAGCGGGACCTGCAGTTCGCTCTTGATCCTCGCGCCGCCGGTGAGCAGGTCATCGTAGGTCCGCGGCCCGTCGGGCAGGCCGACCTTCTCCCACAGGCTCTTGCGGTAGTCGCCCGGGTCGGGCGCCCAGGCGTGGCAGTATCCGTACCACCTGTTGGTCGTGGGGTTGTAGCTGACCTGCCGGGCCCATTCGACCTGCGTGCCGAAGCGCTTCTGCGCCTCGGTGTTGACGTCGGTGAGGTCGACGAGGCTGGGTTCGAGCGCCGACGGCACGGTGATCCACATGATGAGGTCGTGCCCGGAGTTCGCCGCGAGCTCCGCCGCGGTGCGCGGCACGATATCGGCGTAGTTGATGTGCTCGACCGAGGCGTTGACCCCGACGTGCCGGCCCCATTCCTGCACGAACGGGTCGAACCACTGGTCGTAGGCCGGCACGAAGTGGCTCCACTGCAGGATGCGCAGGTCGCCGGAGAGCTTGGTGGCGGGCTCACCGAACACCACCTGCGGTGCCGCGGAGGCCGGCGGCTGGGCCGAACCACCCCCTCCGCCCGTCCCCGGGGCCTTGGTACAGGCCGCTGCGGCCAGGCCGAGCGCGGACATCTGAAGGAGGCGACGACGAGAAATTGGTCGTCCCGAATCGGATCGGAGCACGGGCGATCACATCCCACGTTGGATTCTTTGAGACCGCTACCACGTGCGGCGAAATAGTACCCGTCAATTATGACGATAAGCCAGGTTCGCAGATCACGAAAAGGTTTCGGTGCGTCGGTGCCGGATCGCTGGCGCACCGGCCCCGGAGGCTGGTAGTCATGGCTCCATGCGGACCGTCGCGTTGGACCACATCGTTCTTCTCACCCCGGACGCCGAGCGGCTGATCGCCTGGTACCGGGATGTGCTGGGTCTGGAACCGGAGCGGCTGGAGCAGTGGCGGCGCGGCGAGGTGCCCTTCGCGTCGCTGCGGGTATCCGCCTCGACGATCATCGACGTGCTGCCGGGCGAACGCAGCGGCCAGAACATGCAGCATCTGGCGATCGTCGTCGACGCCGATCTCGACGCGGTGGCCGAGGAGCACGGGGTGGCCCCGCCGACCGACCTGTTCGGAGCCCGAGGACAGGGCCGCGGCATCTACCTGACCGACCCCGACGGCAACGGGGTGGAGTTGCGCAGCTACGCATAGTCCTGCGCCGATGGGTCGGCGGTCAGGCCGGAACCGGCGCGCCGAGACCTCCCCGATTCGGACGCGTGCCTGCCGGTGAATCGGTTTCGGTCGGTCGTCGCGGTTCCGGCGCATTTTTGCCGGAACCCCGATTCAGGTCGTGGGCTTTCGGCGCTCCGCTTCGCCCGAGCCGCTGCCATACGGTCGGGTCAGCACTTCCAGGTTGTGCCCGGATGGGGAATCGAAGTACATCCCCCGGCCCCCGTCGTTCGTGTTGTGTCCAGGCGCGCGGTGCCCGGGATCGGCGAACGTCGCCGCCCCGCGTTCACGCAGCCGGGCCGCGACGGCGTCGAACTCGTCCTCCCCGATGAGGAACGCGTAGTGCTGGGTGGTCACCTCGCTGCTGGTCATGAAGTCGAGGCTGACCTCGTTGGCGACAGACACGACGGTGAAGTGCCCGAACCGCGACGGCTCCGGCAGCCCCAGCACCTCGGCGACGAACCGCGCCTCGGTGTCCTGGTCGTGGGAGTGAACGATGGTGTGGTTGAGCTGGACGGCCATGTCCCGAGCCTGCTACCTGCACCCGGGTGCAGGTCAAGCGGCGACGGTGGGTCAGGCGCCGTTCGAGGAGGCGGCCGGACCGCCGTTCCCGGAGCTGCGGTCGGCGTCCGGCACGGCTCCGCTGGCCGCCGGGGCGTCGTCACCGCCGCCCTCCGGCTCCGTGGCCGATGCGCCGCGGTTCGCCGGGGGCAGCAGGTCGCGCAGCACGCCGCCGGTCAGCCTGCGGAACGACCGGCGCGGCCGGTTCCGCTCCAGCACCGCGACCTCCAGCGCGCTCACCCCGAGGAGCCGGCCGCCGTCCGGGCTGTCGCCGGTCGGCGGTCCCGCGGTCTGCAGCGCCGCCACCGCGACGCCGATCGCCTCGGCCAGCTCCATCCCCGGCTGGTAGATCTCCTTGAGCTTGGTGCTGATCGGTTCGGTCTGCCCACCCATGACGACGAACCGCGGCTCATCGGTGATCGAGCCGTCGTAGGTGATCCGATAGAGCTGGTCGGCGGTGGATTCGGCACCCACCTCGGCCACGCACAGCTCCACCTCGAACGGCTTCTGCTGCTCGATGAACGAGGTGCCCAGGACCTGCGCGTAGGCGTTGGCCAGCCAGCGCCCGGTGACGTCGCGCCGGTCGTAGGAGTAGCCGCGCACGTCGGCGAGCCGGATCCCGCCGATGCGCAGGTTCTCGAACTCGTTGTACCGGCCCACCGCCGCGAAACCGATGCGGTCATAGATCTCGGAGACCTTGTGCAGCGCGGTCGAGTGGTTCTCCGCCACGAACAGCACCCCACCCGCGTAGGCCAGCACGACGACGCTGCGCCCGCGGGCGATCCCCTTGCGCGCCAGCTCCGAACGGTCGCGCAGAAGCTGGTCGACGGAGGAGTAGAACGGCATCGTCACTTGGGAGCGCTCCAGGTGGTGAGAAGGTCGGCGGTCGGGGCGGCCATCGCGTCAGCCGCCCGGCTTCTCCGCCCGCGCGGCGAGCACCTCGGCGGCGATCCCGGCGATCTCCTCGTCGGCGCGACGGACCGCGCCCTCCGCGCCGGTGATGCTGACGACGACCGGGTAGATGTGGCGCACCGTGTCGGGGCCGCCGGTGGCGGTGTCGTCGTCGGCCGCGTCGTAGAGCGCCTCGATGGCCGTGCGGATGGTGGTCCGGAGGTCATCCGCGGTGTTGTGCAGCTTCTTCATCGACGACTTCGCGAACGTCGCGCCCGAGCCCACGGCGTGGTAGCCCTCCCACTCGCCGTATCGGCCCCCCGTCGGGTCGTAGGTGACGATGCGGCCGGCCTTCGCCGGGTCGGTGGCGTCGGTGTCGTATCCGACGAACAGCGGGACCACGACGAAGCCCTGCAGCGCCGCCCCGAGGTTCTGCCGGATCATGCCCGCCAGCTTGTTGGCCTTGCCGTCCAGCGACAGCGGGACGCCCTCGGTCTTCTCGTAGTGCTCGAGGTCGACGCTGAACAGTCGCACCATCTCCAGCGCGATACCCGCCGAGCCGGCGATCCCGACGGCCGAGTACGAGTCGGTGACGAAAACCTTCTCGATGTCGCGCTGGGCGATGACGTTGCCCGAGGTCGCGCGCCGGTCACCGGCGATGACGACTCCCTCGGAACAGACGAGCGCCACGATGGTGGTGCCGTGCGGCGCGCCCAGCGCAGCAGCCTGCGGCGATCCCACAGCCATCCCCTCAGGGAACCGCCCGGGCAGTAGATGCGGCGCCGTCGCGGTGACGAAGTCGGTGAACGAGGGCGAGCCCGGCGTGAAGAACGCGGCGACGTCGCCGACGCCGTGCCCAGCTGTGGCTGCGTAGACCGGCCGGGAATCCATGGTCAGGTGGATACCTCTCCTCGTGCGTCCGTGACGGACCGATGGCTGCTTCTGGTAGGTGGACATTACTGCGGACGGTCCGGCCGGTGCGCAGGGCACCGGCCGGACCGCCCACGGTGGTGCCTACTGGCCGCCCTTCTGGACGTAGGCCC
>NZ_JBHSQW010000025.1:45850-101713 GCF_042658695.1 Pseudonocardia hispaniensis
CACGTCGTCGATCTCGTCGAGAATCGTGTCGACGTCCTCGCCGAGCTTCTCCCGTCGCTCCTGGCCGGCGGCGGCCGCGCCGCTGCCGTCCTCCTCGTCTCCACCGCCACCGCCCTGACGCTTGGTCTGCTCCTGCGACATGGCCGTTTCCTCCTCGCGCCTGGCCCGGCCGACACACCGCACGATGTGCCGAACCGGGTCCGGTAGCTCAAACCCTACTAGCGGATGACCCCAACGCGCGTGAGCAAGAGCGGATGCCGCGGCCCGCGTCCCGGACGACCGCCGCGTGCGCGGTGGTCAACCCCTGGTCAGGGCCTCGACCAGTTCCTCGGCGGTCGAGGAGCCGTCGATCAGCGCCCCGACGTGACGCCGGGTGCCGCGCAGCGGCTCCAGGGTCGGGATCCGCACGAGCGACTCCCGGCCGAGGTCGAAGATCACCGAGTCCCAGGAGGCGGCGGCCACCTCGGTCGGATAGCGCTCAAGACAGCGGCCGCGGAAGTAGGCCCGGGTGTCCTCCGGCGGCGCCTGCATCGCGGCGACGACCTGCTCCTCGGTGACCAGGCGCTTCATCGACCCACGGGCGACGAGGCGGTTGTACAGGCCCTTGGCCATCCGCACGTCGCTGTACTGCAGATCGACCAGCGCCAGCCGCCCGGAGCTCCATGCCAGCCCGTCGCGTTCCCGGTATCCCTCCAGCAGGCGCAGCTTGGCCGGCCAGTCGAGCCGGTCGGCGGTGCTCATCGGGTCGCGCGCAAGGTCGTCGAGGGCCTCCCCCCACAGGTGCAGCACCTCGGCGGTGTCGGCGTCGACGTCGGCGCCCTGGGTCTGTTCGACGTGCTTGCACGCCTTCTCGAAGTAGACGCGCTGGATGTCCAGCGCGGTGACCTTCCGGCCGTCGGAGAGCTCGACCGTGGTCGCGAGCGACGGGTCGCGGCTGATCTGGTGCACCGCGCGCACCGGCTCGGCCATCCGCAGCTCGTCGAACCGGATCCCCGCCTCGATCATGTCGAGCACCAGCGCCGCGCTGCCCACCTTGATCAGCGTGGCGTACTCGCTCATGTTCGCGTCACCGATGATGACGTGCAGCCGACGGTACTTGTCGGCGTCCGCGTGCGGCTCGTCGCGGGTGTTGATGATGCCCCGTTTGAGCGTGGTCTCCAGCCCCACCTCGACCTCGATGTAGTCGGCGCGCTGGGACAGCTGGTAGCCCGCGTCGTCGCCGGACGGCCCGATGCCCACCCGGCCCGCCCCGCAGATCACCTGCCGGGACACGAAGAACGGGGTCAGTCCCCCGACGATCGCGGGGAAGGTGGTCTGGCGCGACATCAGGTAGTTCTCATGCGAGCCGTAGCTGGCTCCCTTGCCGTCGACGTTGTTCTTGTAGAGCTGGATCCGTGGCGCCCCGGGCACGGTGGCCGCGCGGACCGCGGCCTCCTCCATCACCCGCTCCCCCGCCTTGTCCCAGATCACGACGTCGCGCGGGGTGGTCACCTCGGGTGTGGAGAACTCCGGATGGGCGTGGTCGACGTACAGCCGGGCCCCGTTGGTGAGAATGACGTTGGCGGCACCGAGGTCGTCGAGTTCGGAGTCGCCCTGAGCCGAGAGGGTGGGTGCGGAGAGGTCGAAGCCGCGGGCGTCGCGCAGTGGCGACTCGACCTCGTAGTCCCACCGGGCGCGTCGCGACCGTGGGATGTCGGCCGCGGCGGCGTAGGCCAGGACGATCTGGGTCGAGGTGATGACCGGGTTGGCGGTGGGGTCACCCGGCACCGAGATCCCGTATTCGACCTCGGTGCCCATGATCCTGCGGGCGGTCAAGACCGGCCCCCGACGACGTGCGAGTCCATGGGGTCGAGCCTATCTCCCGCCCGTGCCGAATGTTCGTCGCGCGCGGCGCGCGGGCACCACCGGATACGGTGGAGCGGTGAGCATCGAGGTTGCGCTGGGCGAGCTGGCCGAGACCCTGGTGAACTACCGATTCGCCTACCTGTTGACGGTCGGGAACCGCGAGCGGGCCCACGTCGTCGCCGTGACCCCGGTCCTGGAGGGCGACACCCTGCTGGTGCCCGAACCGGGGCGTACGACGCGAGCGAACCTCGGGACGCGCCCGTCGGCCACGTTGGTGTGGCCACCCGCCGAGCCCGACGGCTACACGCTGATCGTCGACGGGGCCGCCGAGCAGCGCGACGGGCGGCTGGCCGTCACGCCGAGCCGGGCCGTACTGCACCGCCCGGCGCCCGCCCCGGCGAGCGGGGCGGGCGGCTGCGCGTCGGACTGCATCGAGCTCCCCGTGCGCCCCGCCACCCCGAGCTGAGCCGCGAGGCCCTCAGAAGTTGATCATGTGGCCGGTCAGGCCGTGGATGGCCTCCTGCAACGCCTCGCTCAGGGTGGGGTGGGCGTGCACGTTGCGGGCCAGCTCGGTCGCCGTCAGGTCCCACTTCTGCGCCAGCGTCAGCTCCGGCAGCAGCTCGGTCACCTCGGGTCCGATGAGGTGCCCGCCGAGCAGCTCGCCGTAGGTGTCGTCGCTGATCAGCTTGACGAATCCGGCGGGCTCCCCCAGGCCCTGGGCCTTGCCGTTGGCGGTGAACGGGAACCGGGCGACCTTGACCTTCCAGCCCTTCTCCCCGGCCAGCGCCCTGGCCTGCTCCTCGGTGTAGCCGAAGCTCGCGACCTGCGGCTGGCAGAACGTCGCGCGCGGCATCATCGGGTAGTCGAGTTCCTGGGTCTGGGCCCCGGCGATGGTCTCGGCCGCGACGACGCCCTGCGCCTCGCCGACGTGGGCCAGCATGAGCTTGGCGGTGACATCGCCGATGGCGTACAGGTGCGGGACGGTGGTGCGCATGCGGTCATCGATCTGGATCGCGCCGCGGTCGGTCAGCTCGACACCGGTGTTCTCCAGGCCGTACCCCGTGGTGCGGGGAGTGAACCCGATGGCCTGCAGCACCTTGTCCGCCCGAAGCTCCCGGGTGGCGCCGTTGTTGTCCGACACCGTCACGCTGACCTGGTCAGCCGTGCCGTCGTCGATCGCCTCGACCTTCGTCGAGGTGAACACGTCGATCCCGGACCGCGTGTAGCGGCGCGCCAGCTCCTTGGACACGTCGGCGTCCTCCAGCGGCAGCATGCGGTCGAGGAACTCGACGATCGTGACGTGCACCCCGTAGTTGTGCAGCACATAGGCGAACTCGACCCCGATCGCGCCCGCACCCGCGATGATCACACTGCGGGGGAGCTCGCGGGTGAGGATCTGCTCCTCGTAGGTGACGACGCGTTCGGACAGCGACGTCCCCGGCAGCAGTTGGGCCTGCGCACCGGTGGCGATGATGACGTCCTCGAAGGTGATCACCTCGGTACCGCCGTCGGGGCGCGCGACCTGGAGCGTCCCGGCGTCGAGGAACGACCCGTGCCCGTCGAACTCGGTGATCTTGTTCTTCTTCATCAGGAAGTGCACGCCCTTGACCCGGCCGTCGGCGACGGTGCGGCTGCGGTCGAACGCGGCACCGAAGTTGACGCAGACCTCCCCGGAGATGCCGAAGGTCCGCGCCTCGTTGGTGATCAGGTGCGCGAGCTCGGCGTTGCGCAGCAGTGCCTTCGACGGGATGCATCCGACGTTCAGGCACACCCCGCCCCAGTACTTCTCCTCGACGATCGCGACGCTGCGGCCGAGTTGCGCCGCCCGGATCGCGGCGACGTACCCACCGGGGCCCGCCCCGAGAACGACGACGTCGAAATGTGCCGGCATGGGTTCAGCCTAGAGCCGCTGACCGCGCCGTTCCGGGTGTTATCGGGGCTGCTCCGCAGCGTCGGTGACGTCCGGGGTGAGGGGCCAGCGCGGTACCTGTGACAGGGCACCGACCAGCGTCTCGGCGATGTCGCGCAACGCGACCTGCTGCTCGGGGCTCAGATGGTCGAACAGGCTGGCCCGCACGCTCTCGACGTGACCGGGCGCCGCATTCTCCAGTACCGCCATGCCCTCGGGGGTGAGCTCGGCGAACGCGCCCCTGCGGTCGCTGGGGCAGGCCCGCCGCCGGACCCAGCCCGCCTCCTCCAGGCGCGCGACGGCGTGGGAGAGCCGACTGCGGGAGGACAGCGCCGTGCTCGCCAGCGTGCTCATCCGCAGGGTGTGATCGGGCGCCTCGCTCAACCGCACCAGGATCTCGTAGTACGCCAACGGCAT
The DNA here is from genome assembly GCF_042658695.1 of Pseudonocardia hispaniensis. Taxonomy (NCBI): domain Bacteria; kingdom Bacillati; phylum Actinomycetota; class Actinomycetes; order Pseudonocardiales; family Pseudonocardiaceae; genus Pseudonocardia; species Pseudonocardia hispaniensis. The sequence continues at coordinate 50,022 of NZ_JBHSQW010000025.1, forward strand.
GCCCGACTCCTGCGACAGCTGGCGCTCGACGCGCTCGAGAACGAGGCGGTTCGCGGTCAGGAACGCCCGCCAGGTGCGCTGTTCGTCGGCATCGAGCCATCGGGTGTGCTCCACGCCACCTCCAAAATCATTGAACGCTCAACCTTGTGCTATTAGTGTATCGCTCAACAGATGAACGTTCAGCTATCTTGGGAGAACCGATGACCGCAGCAGCCAGCACCCAGATCCCCGGCTACGTGACGGGCACCTGGGACATCGACCCGGCTCACTCCGACATCTCGTTCACCGTCCGGCACATGATGGTGAGCAAGGTACGCGGCCACTTCGACGTCTTCAGCGGTGAGATCGTCACCCGGGACGACCTGACGTCCTCGAGCGTGACCGCCACCATCGACGCGAGGTCGATCGACACCAACAACGACCAGCGGGACGAGCACATTCGCTCAACCGACTTCTTCGACGTCGCCAACCACCCGCAGTGGACGTTCCGCTCCACCGGCCTGCGCGCCGAGCGGGCGGGGTATGTCCTGGACGGCGAGCTGACCATCAAGGGCGTCACCAGGCCGGTCGCGCTCGACCTCGAGATCGGCGGCTTCGGCGCGGACGCCTGGGGTGGCACCCGGGCCGGGTTCACCGCCACCACCACGATCAACCGCAACGACTTCGGGGTCGACATCGCGATGCCGCTCGACGGCGGCGGGGTGGTCGTGAGCGACAAGGTGCAGATCACCCTGGAGATCCAGGCCGTGCTGCGAGCGGGCTGAACCGACTCCGGCGCAGTCGTGCGGTGGTGTCCGGGCCTTATGCAGCGGGTCCTGCCCGATGGCTGCATGGATCTGATGTGGATCGACTCCACGCTCATGGTCGCCGGACCGGACACCACCGCCCACCTTGCTCGCCTGGCGCCGGGCAGCACGATCACCGGGCTGCGGCTGCGCCCCGGCATCGCCGCCTGCCTCCTGGCGACCTCCGCCGAGGAGCTGCGCAACCAGCGGGTGCCGCTGGGCTGGTCGGTCCGTTCACTGCACCGGCGCTGCCTGGCCGCGTTCGGCTATGGCCCGGCCGTGCTGCGCCGGATCCTGCACTTCCGCGCCGCCCTGCGGCTCGCCGATGCCGGAGTGCCCGCCGCCGAGGTCGCCGCCCGCTGCGGGTACGCCGACCAGCCGCATCTGAGCCGCGAGGTCCGCGCGCTGGCCGGAGTCCCGCTGGGTCAGCTGCTGGCCGGCAGGGGTGCGAACAGATCCACGCCGTTGCCGTCCGGATCGTGCACCACGGCGTAGCGCTGACCCCAGAACGCATCGAACGGGGCCAGCTCGCCGTGGTGGCCGGCCGCCGTGACCTGCGCGTACGCAGCGTCCACCGCGGCGGCGTCCGGGAGCCGGAAGGCCAGGCTCATCCGCCCGGTACCCGGCCGCCAGTCGGAGTGGAACGAGCGGATCGTCTCCTCGGTGTCGAAAATCAGGCGCAGCCCGCCGGGCAGCCCGACCTCCACATGCGGCTGTGAGCCCGCGTCGGCCGGCACCGCCAGGCCCAGCAGGCGGTAGAACATCAGCGACCTGCCCATGTCCGCGGTGACGATGCCGATCACGTCCAGCCTCGCCTCGATGCTGCTCATGAAGGGGACGCTATGGCGTGGCGGCGGTCCTGTCATGAACGGATCGGACACGGACGCGCCCGGGAGCCATGACCCGCTCCGGTGTGGTGCGACGGCTCGGCCCGAACAGCCCGACCACGACGAGGGGCCCCGCCGTGCCACGGCGGGGCCCCTCGCGACGGACCGCTACAGGTACTGGCCGGTGTTCGAGGCGGTGTCGATCGCCCGCCCGGTCTCGGCGCTCTTGCCGGTGACCAGGGTGCGGATGTAGACGATCCGCTCGCCCTTCTTGCCCGAGATCCGCGCCCAGTCGTCCGGGTTGGTCGTGTTGGGCAGGTCCTCGTTCTCGGCGAACTCGTCGACGATCGCATCGAGCAGATGCTGCACGCGCAGGCCCGGCTGCCCCGTCTCGAGCACCGACTTGATCGCCGACTTCTTGGACCGGTCGACGATGTTCTGGATCATCGCGCCCGAGTTGAAGTCCTTGAAGTACAAGGTCTCCTTGTCCCCGTTGGCGTAGGTGACCTCAAGGAACCGGTTCTCCTCGGACTCGTCGTACATCCGCTCGACCACACGCTGAATCATCGCGTCGACGCAGGCCTTGCGGTTGCCGCCGAACTCGGCGAGGTCGTCGTCGTGGATCGGCAGTGTCTCGGTCAGGTACTTGGAGAAGATGTCTCGCGCCGCCTCGGCGTCCGGCCGCTCGATCTTGATCTTCACGTCGAGCCTGCCCGGGCGCAGGATCGCGGGGTCGATCATGTCCTCGCGGTTCGAGGCGCCGATGACGATGACGTTCTCCAGGCCCTCGACGCCGTCGATCTCGCTCAGCAGCTGGGGCACGATCGTCGTCTCGACGTCGGAGGACACCCCCGAACCGCGGGTGCGGAAGATCGAGTCCATCTCGTCGAAGAAGACGATGACCGGAGTGCCCTCCGACGCCTTCTCGCGGGCCCGCTGGAAGATCAACCGAATGTGCCGCTCGGTTTCCCCGACGAACTTGTTGAGCAGCTCCGGTCCCTTGATGTTCAGGAAGAAGGACTTGGCCTCGTCCGGGTCGTCGCCGCGGACCGAGGCCACCTTCTTCGCGAGCGAGTTCGCCACCGCTTTCGCGATGAGTGTCTTGCCGCAGCCGGGCGGACCGTAGAGCAACACGCCCTTGGGCGGGCGCAGCTCGTACTCGCGGAACAGCTCACCGTGCAGGAACGGCAGTTCGACCGCATCGCGGATCTGCTCGATCTGCCGGAACAGGCCGCCGATGTCGTCGTAGGCGACGTCGGGCACCTCCTCCAGCACGAGGTCCTCGACCTCGGCCTTCGGCACCCGCTCGTAGGCGTAGCCGGCCTTGGTGTCCACCAGCAGCGAGTCTCCGGGCTTGAGCGACACCGCGTCCGGGTCGTCCGCGCTCGGGAACAGCGGGTCGGCGAGCCAGACCACCCGCTCCTCGTCGGCATGCCCGACCACCAGGGCGCGTCCGGCGATGCCGTCCCCGGTCGGCTCGGACAGCACCTCGCGCAACGCGCACACCTCGCCGATGCGCTCGAACTCGCCGGCCTCGACGACGGTGAGCGCCTCGTTGAGCCGCACGGTCTGCCCGCTGCGCAGCTCCTCGGTCGAGACGGCCGGAGACACCGCCACACGCATCCGCCGCCCCGAGGTGAACACGTCCACCGTCTCGTCGGGATAGCGGGCCAGGAAGACCCCGTAGCCGCTGGGTGGCTGGGCGAGCCGGTCCACCTCCTCGCGCAGGGCGACGAGCTGGCTGCGCGCCTCCTTGAGCGTCTCGGTCAGTTTCTCGTTGCGGGCACTGAGCTGAGAGAGCCTGCTCGCCGACTCCGCGAGCCGCTGTTCCAGGATCCGGGTGTGCCGGGGGGATTCCGTGAGCTTGCGCCGCAGCAGCGCAACCTCTTCCTCGAGGAAGCGGATCTGGGCGCTCGCCTCAGCAGGAGTCAGATTCCCGTGGTCACCTGAGCTGTGCCTGCCGGGACCGTCGTCGTAGGGGTTCACGGCGTCCTCCCTCCGTGTTCCGTTTCCATACGGTACCTGCGAACCCGATCCGCGGCCGTGCGGCGAATCGGTGATCCATCACTCAGCCGGACGGCACCTTGACCCGGCATCCATGTCTGCTTTCCGTAACCACAGGTGCGTGAGGATACGGCCTAGTTCGCCTCACCGGCTCGTCGGTCGGCGTTGCGGGCGCGGCGGTACCACCCCTTCAGCGAGGCGTCGCGCCGTTACCAGAAACGCTGTGTGACCGATCATCCGATGCTCCGGCCGGACGGCGAGCCCGACCACGTGCCAGGGCCTGACCAGCGACTCCCACGCCTGGGGCTCGGTCCAGCACTGCTGTTCGCGCAGCGCTTCCATGAGCCTCGACAGTTGCGTGGTCGTGGCGACGTAACCGACAAACACCCCACCGGGAACGAGCGCCTCCCGGACGGTCTGCAGGCCTTCCCACGGGGCGAGCATGTCGAGAATCACACGGTCGACCTCGCCGACGTGAGTACGCAGATCGGCGACCTCCAGCGTCCAGTTGGGTGGGATCTGCCCGAAGAACCGTCGCACATTGTGTTCGGCATGCTCGGCGTGGTCGGCGCGGATCTCATAGGAGATGACGCTGCCCTCGGGCCCGACCGCCTGCAGCAGCGAACACGTCAACGCGCCGGAGCCCGCGCCCGCCTCCAACACCCGGGCGCCGGGGAACACGTCGCCCCACATGAGGATCTGCGCGGCGTCCTTCGGGTAGATGACCTGTGCCCCACGCGGCATCGACAGCACATAGTCAGGCAGCAGCGGGCGCAGTGCGAGGTACGGCGTGCCGACCGGGGAGACGATCAGACTGCCCTCGGGTTTGCCGATCAGATCGTCGTGGGCCAGCCCGCCGCGGTGGGTGTGGTAATGCTTGCCCTCCTCCAGCACCAGGGTGTACTTGCGCCCCTTCGGATCGGTGAGCTGGACCCGGTCACCGGGGCGGAACGGGCCCCGGCGGGACGTGACACGCGGAGCGGGAGCGGGCTCGAACACGAGGGGGAACGCTATCCGGTGCGGGTGCGGCCCCGCCGCTGCGCCCCATCCGGCCGCCGTCTCGAGCTCACGGGACGAGCGCGCACCGGCCGGAAGTGTCGGCGCAATCGCCTACCGTGAGCGCCGTGATCGAGATCGCCGCCCAGCCGGCACCCGCCCGGCGGCGCCCCGCGCTGTCGCCGTCGCGGGCCGGTGACTTCAAGCAATGCCCGCTGCTCTACCGCTTCCGGGCGATCGACCGGCTGCCCGAGAAGCCCAGCCGGGCGCAGATCCGCGGCACTGTGGTGCACGCCGTTCTGGAGCGGCTCTTCGAGCTGCCCGCCGCCGAGCGGCTGCCCGCGGCGGCACGGGCGATGGTCGAACCCGTGTGGACCGACCTGCTGGAGCACATGCCCGGGCTGCTGACGGACCTGTTCACCGGGCCGGCGGATCCGGAACTGCGGGCCTGGTTGGACTCGGCCGGCGACCTGCTCGAGGCCTACTTCCGGCTCGAGGACCCGCGCCGGCTGGAGCCCGAGGCTCGGGAGCTGCTGGTGGAGACCGAGCTCGACTCGGGGCTGTTGCTGCGCGGCTACATCGACCGGCTCGACGTCGCACCCACCGGGCAGATCCGCGTCGTCGACTACAAGACCGGCGCGGCCCCGCGGGAGGTGGCCGAGGCGAGGGCCTTGTTCCAGATGAAGTTCTACGCATTGGCGCTGCTCCAGCTGCGCGGTGTGGTGCCCACCCAGCTCCGGCTGATCTACCTGGCCGACGAGGAGGCGCTGACCTACCGGCCCGACGAGACGGAGCTGCGGCGGTTCGAACGCACCCTCGACGCGATCTGGGAGGCCATCCTGCGCGCCGGTCGCGACGGCGACTTTCGGCCCAACCCCAGCAGGCTGTGTGACTGGTGCAGCCACCGCCCGCTCTGCCCGGCCTGGGACGGCACGCCCCCGGAGTATCCGGGCTGGCCGGATCCGGACCGGTCCGACGGCCCCGGCGGGGCCGACGTCGAGACCCTCGTCGAACGCACCGACTGAGCCGGAGGCAGGATCGGTCGGGTGAGCGAGCTCGAACCTTTCTACAAGCCGCTGGACGACCCCGGCGGTACCCGCTTCTACGCCACCTTCTCCACGACCGGTCCGTGGTTCGCCGATGCCCAGCATCTGGGCCCGCCCACCGCGTTGCTCATCCGCGCCCTCGAGCGCTGCCCACAGAGCAGGCCGGACACAGCGCCGATGGAGCTGTCCCGGATCACCGTCGAGGTGCTGGGGCCGGTCCCGGCCGCCGAGGTCTCGGTGCACGCCCAGCTCGAGCGGCCCGGCCGCACGATCGAGCTGCTCGCCGCGGAGATGACCGCGGGCGGACGGGCCGTGCTGCGGGCGCGGGCGTGGCGACTCGCGGCCGGCGACACCGCCGCGGTGGCCGTCGGGCACGCCGAGCCGCTGCCCGGGCCGGAGAAGGCGGCGACCCGCTCGGAGCGGCCCGACGGCTGGTTGCCCGGTTTCATGGACGCGATGGAATGGCGGTTCTTCCGGGGATCGCTGGGGACGCCGGGCCCCGGAGTCGCGTGGATGCGCCAGCGAGTGCCGCTCATCGACGGCGAGGAGCCCAGCGCCCTGCAGCGGCTCGCGGTCGTGGCCGACTCGGCCAACGGCGTCGCCGCCGTGCTGGACATGCGGCAGTGGCTGTTCGTCAACACCGAACTGACAATTCACCTGCATCGGCCGCCCACCGGCGAATGGATCGGCCTGGACGCCGCGACGGTGGTCGGCCCACGCGGCTGTGGAACGGTGGCGGCGACGCTGTTCGACGGCTCGGGGCACGTTGGGCGCGTGGCCCAGAGCCTGACGATCCGCCCCAGATGATCGCGTCTCGTGAGCGCGGCACGGTGTGCGAACACTGCGCCGCACTCACGGTGTCGAGTCAGCGGTCCGATGCGCGGCTATCGACGGCGCGGCAGGAGCGAATCTCGGAGGAGAGGATGGCGCGGGCACCGAGGTCGGCGAGCTGATCCATCACGGCGTTGGCGCATCTGCGGCGCACCATCGAACGGACCGCGACCCAGTTCGGGTCCGCGAGCGGGGAGATCGTCGGGGCCTGCAACCCCGGGGTGATCCGCTTGGCCTCCTCCAGCACCCGCAGCGGACAGTCGTAGTCGAGCATCAGGTACTGCCGGGCGTACACGACGCCACGCAACCGTTCGGTGAAGATGGCCTTGGCCCGCTTGATCTCGTCGCTCTCGACCCGATCCGGCCGCGGCTCGCGCTCGATGAGGGTGGCCTCGGACTCGGCGATCGGCTCGCCAATGACCTTCAGTCCGTGCTGGCGCAGGGTGCGGCCGGAGGACACCACGTCGGCGATGGCGTCGGCGAGGCCGAGCTGCACCGAGATCTCCACCGCACCGTCCAGCTTGATGATCTTCGCGCCGATCCGCTTGCCACTCAGATGCGAGCGGACCAGCCGCGGGTACGACGTCGCGATGGTCTTGCCGTCCAGGTCCTCGAGCTTCCAATCGAACTTCGCGGGCGCCGCGAACCGGAACTTCGACGCCCCGAAGCCGAGCGCCAGCACCGTGTGGACCTGGCTGCCCGACTCCTCCATCAGATCGTGTCCGGTCACCCCGAGCTGCAGGTCGCCGGAACCGACGTAGGTTGCGATGTCCTTGGGCCGCAGGTAGAAGAACTCGATCCCGTTCTCGTCGTCGATCACGCTGAGATCGCGCGAGTCGGAGCGCTGCCGGTAGCCCGCCTCCCGCATCATCGTGGCCGCGGGCTCGGCGAGGGTGCCCTTGTTCGGGAGGGCGACGCGCAGCATGGGACTTCCTCTTTCCGGTACAGCGATCGTCGTGGTGCGGGCTACAGGAACTTGTAGATGTCGTCGAGGGTGAGCCCGCGACCGAGCATCAGCACCTGGACGCGGTAGAGGAGCTGCGAGATCTCCTCGGCAAGTGCGTCGTCGGACTCGTGTTCGGCCGCCAGCCAGACCTCGCCGGCCTCCTCCAGCAGCTTCTTGCCCTGCGCGTGGACACCGGCGGCGAGCGCGGCCACCGTTCCCGATCCGGCTGCGCCACTGGCCGCCTTCTCGGTGAGCTCGGCGAACAGCTCGTCGAAGGTCTTCACGTCGATTATCCCCTTGGTGTCAGGCGCCGCTCGGTGCCCGTCAGTCTTCTCTGCCCCCGCGCCCCGCCACGTCGCGGCCGGCCCGTCGTGCTGCTATCGGGTCGCGCCGTGCGCCGGGCGGCGGGGCGGATCCGACGGATCCCCAGCTCAGGGCGCCGTCGGCACGAACAGGACGCCGGTGAGCGGATCGTGCGGTGGGTCCAACGGTCGCACTGGACGGTAGCGGCGGGCCCTCGGCGGCGCGCGGAGGACCCCGGGAAGCCGACTCCCGACGTCCTGTGACATTCCTCGCGCCGCATCGTTACCGCCGGTCAGCATGCCCTGTGAGTGCGTAACAGTGTTCTTACACTGTTACGCACTCACAGGGGTGGTCAGCCTGCGTTGAAGTACTTCGCCTCCGGGTGGTGGGACACCAGCGCGTCGGTCGACTGCTCGGGATGCAACTGCAGCTCCTCGGACAGCTCGACGCCGATCCGGGTCGGCTCGAGGAGCTCGATGATCTTGTGCCGGTCCTCGAGGTTGGGGCACGCCCCGTAACCCAGGGAGTAGCGGGCACCGCGGTAGCCGAGCCGGAAGAACTCCTCGACGTCGTCGGGGTCCTCGGCCGACACCGAACCGCCCGCAGGCCAGGTCAGCTCCTCGCGGATCCGCCGGTGCCAGTACTCGGCCAACGCCTCGGTCAGCTGCACGCCGAGGCCGTGCACCTCCAGGTAGTCCCGGTAGGCGTCCTTGGCGAACAGCTCCGCCGCGTACTGGGCGATCGGGCTGCCCATGGTCACCAGGTGCAGGGGAAGCACGTCCACCTCACCGTTCGCCGCGGCGAGCTCCCGCGGGCGCCAGAAGTCGGCGAGGCACAGGTGCCGGTCACGCCGCTGGCGCGGGAAGCGGAACCGGAAGCGATCGGGCGCGTCGGCCCGTGGCTCGGTCAGGACCACGAGCTCGTCGAGTTCGGCGACGGCCGGGAAGTACCCGTAGACGACCGCGGCGTGTGCGAGCACCCCCTCGGTCGCCAGCCGCTCCAACCAGTAGCGCAGCCGCGGCCTGCCCTCGGTCTCGACAAGCTCGGCGTAGGACGGGCCGGACCCGCCCTTGGCGCCGCGCAGCCCCCACTGGCCGAGGAACAGCGCGCGCTCGTCGATCATGCCGGAGTACTCGGCCAGCGCGATCCCGCGCGCCACCCGCGTGCCCCAGAACGGCGGAGTGGGCAGCGGATTGTCCGAGGCCACGTCGGACCGCTCCGGAAGCGGCCCGGCCGCCTCGGCCTCGGCGGCCTTGCGTTTGGCCGCGATCCGCCTGGAGCGCTCGTGGCGGGCCTTGCGCTCGGCGGCCTTCGCCTCCTCCTGCGCATCGACCTGCGGCGCGTCGCCGCGGGCCCGGGCCATCGTGGCGTCCATCAGCCGCAGGCCCTCGAACGCGTCGCGGGCGTACGAGACCCGCCCCTCGTAGACCTCGGAGAGATCGTTCTCGACATAGGAGCGGGTCAGCGCGGCTCCGCCGAGCAACACCGGCAACCGCTGCGCGACCCCCCGGGAGTTCATCTCCTGGAGGTTCTCCTTCATCACCACCGTCGACTTGACCAGCAGTCCGGACATGCCCACGGCGTGGGCGTGGTGCTCCTCGGCGGCGCCCAGGATCGCCGAGATCGGCTGCTTGATGCCGAGGTTGACGACCGTGTAACCGTTGTTGCTGAGGATGATGTCGACGAGGTTCTTGCCGATGTCGTGCACGTCGCCCTTCACCGTGGCCAGCACGATGGTCCCCTTGCCCGACGCGTCGGACTTCTCCATATGGGGTTCGAGGTGCGCGACGGCGCTCTTCATCACCTCGGCGCTCTGCAACACGAAGGGCAGCTGCATCTGTCCGGAGCCGAACAGGTCGCCGACCGTCTTCATGCCCGCCAGCAGCGTGTCGTTGATGATCTCCAGCGCCGGCCGCTCCCGCAGCGCCGCGTCGAGATCCTCCTCCAACCCGCCGCGTTCGCCGTCGACGATGCGCCGCTCCAGCCGCTCGAACAGCGGCAGCGCCGCGAGCTCCTCGGCCCGGCCCGCCTTGGCCGAGGACGCCGTGACCCCGGCGAACAGCTCCATGAACCGGCTCAGCGGGTCGTAGGCCCCGTCGGGCCCCGTCCGGCGCCGGTCATAGACCAGATCGAGCGCGACGGCGCGCTGCTCGTCGGGGATCTTCGACATCGGCAGGATCTTCGACGCGTGCACGATCGCGGTGTCGAGTCCCGCGTTCACACACTCGTGCAGGAACACCGAGTTGAGCACCTGCCGGGCGGCGGCGTTGAGCCCGAAGGACACGTTGGAGATGCCCAGCGTGGTCTGCACCTCCGGATGGCGCCGCTTGATCTCGCGGATGGCCTCGATGGTCTCCAGCGCGTCGCGGCGAACCTCCTCCTGCCCGGTGGTGATCGGGAAGGTCAGGGTGTCGACGACGATGTCGCAGACCCGCATCCCGTGGTTGGTGGTCAGGTCGCCGATCAGCCGGTCGGCCACCCGGACCTTCCACTCCGCGGTACGGGCCTGCCCCTGCTCGTCGATGCACAGCGCGACGACCGCGGCACCGTGCTCGCGGACCAGCGCCATCGCCCGCTGGAACCGCGAGCCCGGGCCGTCGCCGTCCTCGTAGTTGACCGAGTTGACGATGCAGCGCCCGCCGAGCCGCTCGAGGCCCGCCTTGAGCACCTCGGGCTCGGTAGAGTCGATCATGATGGGCAGGGTCGAGGCGGTGGCCAGCCGACCGGCCAGCTCCGCCATGTCGGCGGCGCCGTCGCGGCCGACGTAGTCGACGTTCAGATCGATCATGTGGGCGCCGTCGCGGGTCTGCTCGCGGGCGATCGCGACACAGTCCTCCCAGGCCTCCGCGATCATCGCCTCGCGGAAGGCCTTGGAGCCGTTGGCGTTGGTGCGCTCCCCGACCATGAGCACCGAGGTGTCCTGGCGGAACGGCACCGCGGAGTACAGCGAGCTCACCCCCGGCTCCGGGCGCGGGCTGCGCGCCGCGGGGGTCACCGTCGGGATGGCCTGCGCGACCGCGGCGACGTGCTCCGGGGTCGTCCCACAGCAGCCGCCGACCAGGCGCAGCCCGTAGTCGCGGACGAACGTGGCGAGCGCCTCGGCCAACTCGTCGGGGGTGAGCGGGTACTCGGCGCCGCGCGGACCCAGTCGTGGCAGACCCGCGTTGGGCATCACCGACAGCGGGATTCGGGCGTGCTTGGCCAGCGTGCGCAGGTGCTCGCTCATCTCGGCGGGACCGGTGGCGCAGTTGAGCCCGATGAGATCAACGCCCAGCGGTTCGATCGCGGTGAGCGCGGCACCGATCTCGCTGCCCAGCAGCATCGTGCCGGTCGTCTCGACGGTGACCTGCGTGATCAGCGGGATCCGCCGACCCTCCAGCTCCATCGCCCGGCGCAGGCCCAGCACCGCGGCCTTGACCTGCAGCAGGTCCTGGCAGGTCTCGATGACGCAGGCGTCGGTACCACCGGCAAGCAGGCCGCGCCCGCATTCGGTGTAGGCGTCACGCAGCCGGGCGAAGGTCTCATGGCCCAGCGTCGGGAGCTTGGTGCCGGGGCCGACGGAGCCGAGCACGTAGCGTGGGCGGTCCGCTGTCGACAGCTCGTCGGCGACCTCGCGGGCGAGCCGCGCGCCCTTCTCGGCGAGCTCCCGGATCCGCTCGGCGATCTGGTACTCGGCGAGGTTGGGCAGGTTCGCCCCGAACGTGTTGGTCTCGACCGCGTCCGCGCCGGCCTCCAGGTAGGCGCGATGGATGTGTTGTATGACGTCTGGTCGGGTGTCGTTGAGGATCTCGTTACAGCCGTCGAGTCCCCCGAAGTCGTCCACGGTCAGCTCGACAGCCTGCAACATCGTGCCCATGGCGCCGTCGGCGACGACGACGCGCTCGGCCAAGGTGTCGAGCAAAGTGGTATCGAACTCGCGGGAAGCCACAGCGGGTGTCTGAGATGCCACGATGAAGAGGTTAGCCGCTCGGGGCCCAGGACCCTCGCGATATGTTCGTCGGCCGTAGGCTGGACCGATGACCGACCGCGAGCCGCGACCAGGGGCGGAACCAGATCTGCCGACCCTCACCGACCCGGTGATGATCGCCGCTTTCGAGGGCTGGAACGACGCCGGGGAGGCGGCGAGCACCGCGCTGGAGCACCTCGAGCTGAGCTGGGATGCCACCCCGCTGGCGGCCATCGATCCCGAGGAGTACTACGACTTCCAGGTCACCCGGCCGCATATCCGGTTGGCCGGGGGGGTGACCCGCAAGATCGAATGGCAGACCACCCGGCTGTCGGTGGCCACGCTTCCGGGCACCGGGCAGCACGTCGTGCTCGTCAACGGCATCGAGCCGAACCTGCGCTGGCGGACCTTCTGTGCCGAGCTGCTCGACTACGCCGATCGGCTGGGTGTGACGAAGGTCATCACCTTGGGTGCGCTACTCGCCGACACCCCGCACACCCGACCCACCCCCGTCAGCGGCAGCTCCTACGACAAGTCCTCGGTGGGCAGGCTGCGGGTCGAGCCCTCGAGCTACCAGGGACCGACCGGCATCGTCGGGGTGTTCCAGCAGGCCTGCATCGAAGCCGGGCTCCCCGCCGTGTCGTTCTGGGCCGCGGTGCCGCACTACGTCGGACAGTCCCGGGTGCCCAAGGCGGCGGTGGCGTTGCTGCACCGGGTCGAGGAGATCCTCGATGTCGAGGTGCCGCTCGGCGCCCTGCCCGAACAAGCCGAGGAATGGGAGCGCACGGTCTCCGAGATGGCCGATGCGGACGACGAGGTCCGCGAATACGTCCGCCAGCTCGAGCAGCAGGCCTCCGAGGAGGAGCGGACCGACGCCTCCGACCTGCCCGGAGCCAGCGGCGACGCGATCGCGGCCGACTTCGAGCGGTACCTGCGCAGGCGGGGTTCGGGAGGCGCGGGGTCCTGAGTCCGGCACCGCCCCCGCAACCCGCCGGGTCCTCGGCCGGTCGACTCCGAACTCGGCTGGCCAGGGCCGGCCTGTACGCGGGCGCGTTCCTGGGCCCGTTCGGCGGCGGGGTCACCGTCGCGATGTTGCCGGAGCTGGGGACCTCGTTCGAGGTGTCGGCAGAGGCGGCGACCGCGTCGCTGACCGCGTATCTGCTGCCGTTCGCGGCCGTGATGCTCGTATCCGGCACGCTCGGTGAGCGGTGGGGCAGGCGGCGCACGGTCGTCGGCGCCTACCTCGGCTACGCGGTGGCGTCCGCGGCCTGCGTGCTCGCGACGACGTTCTCGGTGTTCCTCGCCGCCCGGGCCGCCCAGGGGGTCGCGAACGCCTTCACCACCCCGCTGCTGCTGGCCGCGCTGGGCACCGCCGCGGCACCGGAGCGGCTCGGGCGGGCGCTCGGTTGGTTCGGGTCGCTGCAGGCCGCGGGCCAGACCTCGGCGCCGCTGATCGGTGGCCTCGCCGCCGAGTTCGACTGGCATCTCGCCTTCGTCGGCGTCGCGGCGGTGGCGGTGCTGCTGGCCCTCGTGGGCATTCCGACCTCCCCCGGGACCGCCGGGGCGGAACGGCCGTCGCTGCGTTCGGCGTTCCGGCCCGTCGTGCTGCGACTCGGGGTCGTGGCCGCCATCGGCTGGGGATGTCTGGCCGGGCTCGGGTTCCTCGTGGCCCTGCAGCTCGAGGACGCGTTCGGGGTCGGTGCCGGGCCGCGCGGGCTCGTGCTGACCGGCCTCGGGGTGGCCGGACTGCTCAGCGCCCGGCTCGTCGGCGGCGGGGTGGACCGGGTGGGACCGCGGCGGTGCGTCCTGTTCGGGGCGCTGCTCGGGGTGGGGCTGCTGCTCGGGCTGGGGTTCGCGCCGTTCGTCGGAGTGGTCGCGGTGCTCTGGGCGATCGGCGGCATCGCCACCCAGCTCGTGCTCGTCGGGGTGAACGCACTGACACTCAGCTCGTCGGCGGACAACCGCGGCGGGGCGATGTCGGTGGTGCAGGCCATCCGATTCGGCGGTGGGGCACTGGCCCCGGCGGTGATCACCCCGGTCTACGTGGCCGATCCGGCGATCGCCTTCGTGCTGCCCGCGGCGCTGCTCGCGCTCGTGGTGCCGGTAGCGCTCCGCCGTACCTGAGGGCAGCCGGCCCTGCGATCAGGCCTGCGGTACGGCGTGCTGGCGCAGGTCGGCGAGATCGATCCACTCCAGGGTGCGTGCGTGCGTCGCCTCCAGCACCACCGGCGGCGCGACGCCCGCCGCGTGCGCCTCGGCCCACCGCTGCGCGCACAGGCACCAGCGGTCGCCCGGCCGGAGACCGGGGAACCCGTACTCGGGGCGCGGAGTGCTGAGGTCGTTGCCCGCCGTGACGCTGAACTGCAGGAACTCGGCTGTCACCTGGGCACATACGGTGTGCACCCCGCTGTCCTGCGACCCCGTGTCACAGCAGCCCGTGCGGTAGAACCCGGTCAGCGGGTCGGTCCCGCAGGTCTCGAGCTCCCCGCCGAGCACGTTGCGTGCCATGTCATCCCCTCCCGTGAGTGCGTCACAGTGTTCTAACACTGTTACGCACTCACAGCCCGCGGTGAGCTGCACCGATGGTCCGGTGGCCCGGGCCGGCCGGTGACGCTGCGGGCCACCGGCGTTCAGAGCGCGACGCCCAGCAGCGCGTCGAGGGCCGTGCGGACCAGGCCCGGCGCCGTGCGGTCCCCACCGCGTCGCTCCAGGGTCGCGGCCGCCCAGGCGTCCACCGCGGCCAGCGCGCGGGGGCTGTCCAGGTCGTCGGCGAGGTGGGTGCGCAGCCGCGCCACGAGATCGTGGCCGGGTTCGGCGGCGTCGAGCGTGACGGCCGCGCGCCAGCGGTCCAGCCGGGCCTGTGCCGCATCCAGGAGCGCCGGGCTCCACTCGCGGTCGGTGCGGTAGTGCCCGGACAGCAACGCGAGCCGGATCGCGTTCGGGTCGACCTCCGCCGCGCGCAGCTTGGAGACGAAGACCAGGTTGCCCCGCGACTTCGACATCTTCTCGCCGTCCAGGCCGATCATCGCGGCGTGGGTGTAGTGCCGGGCGAACGGGTGGACCCCGGTGTGCGCCTCGACGTGCGCGGCACCGAACTCATGGTGCGGGAAGATCAGATCCGAACCGCCGCCGTTGACGTCGATCTGCGTGCCGAGCCGGTTCAGCGCGATCGCCGCGCACTCGACATGCCACCCGGGGCGTCCCGCGCCGAGGTCGGACTCCCAGGACGGCTCGCCGGGACGCGCCATCCGCCACAGCAGGGCGTCGACGGGGTGCCGTTTGCCCGGCCGGTCCGGGTCCCCGCCGCGCTCCCGGGACAGCCGGACCATGGTGTGCTCGTCGTAGCCCGACTCGTAGCCGAAGCTCCCGGTCACCGCGCTGTCGAAGTAGACATCGGGGTACTCGGCGTCGTCGATTCGGTAGGCCGCGCCCGCCGCCAGCAGCTTGCCGACCAGCTCGGCGATCTCCGTCATCGCCTCGACCGCGCCGACGAAGTGCCGTGGCGGCAGCACCCGCAGCGCCTCCATGTCCTCGCGGAACAGCGCCGTCTCGCGCAGCCCCAGCACCACCCAGTCGTCCTGGTCGCGGGCAGCGCGTTCGAGCAACGGGTCGTCGATGTCGGTGACGTTCTGCACGTAGTGCACGTCGTGGCCGAGGTCGCGCCACACCCGATTGACCAGGTCGAAGGCCAGGTAGGTGGCAGCGTGGCCGAGATGGGTGGCGTCGTAGGGGGTGATGCCGCAGACGTACATCAACGCCTCGGGCCCCGGTGCGGTGGGCCGGACGCGCCCCGTGGCGGTGTCGTGCAGGCGCAGCGGCGGGCCACTGCCCTCGAGCCGGGGAACATCGACCGAAGCCCAGGGTTGCATGCGTCCCAACTTACGCGGTGGATCGCGGGAATCAGGTGTCCGGGACGGGTCACCACCACCGGTCGGGCAGCCGAGCCTCGATATCGCGCAGGTGCCCGCGCGTGCAGCCGGGACAGAGCCAGCGCACCCGGCCCTCGTCGTCGCGGTCGTTGCCCCAGGCCAACGACGTGGGATCGGACAGGTCGCGACGCTCACCGCACAGGTGGCACGCCTGCGGAGGCTCCACGACGTTCATGGTGCCGGACGTGGACGGCGCGCGACACCGCCGGCCGCCGCGCGGCTCGGCACGCACAGGCAGGGCACCGCAGCGATCAGCACGATGAACCAGACGGCCACCGGCAGCGCCGTGAGCTGCGCCAGCCCGCCGATGGCGCTCGGGCCGACCAGGAACCCGACGTACCCGCCGGTGGACACCGCGGCCACGGCCGGGGCGGCCCGGACGCCGGTGCGGCCGGCCTCGGCGATCAGCGCGGGGAACACGACCGAGATCCCCGCACCGAGCAGGGCGAACCCGCTGACGGCCCCGACGGTCGCGGCCGGCCCCGGCCCCGAGGCCCCGGCGAACGCGAGCCCGGCCGCCAGCCCCGCCGCACCGCAGCCCGCGAACCAGCGGATGGCGCGCCGCCGCCCCAGCCGGGTCAGCACCCGGTCCCCGACGATCCGGCCCAGCGTCATCGTCGCGGAGAACGCCGCGAACGCCGCGCCCGCAGCGACCGCCTCGGCGCCGAATGACTCACGCAGCAGCACCGCCGACCAGTCCGCGGTCGCCCCCTCCGCGAGCAGCACCGCGAACGCGGCGACCGCCAGCGGGACCAGGGGCCCGCGGGGCAGGGCGATCACCGGGGCGGGCGGGGCGTCCTCGGGGACCGGTGGGTCGGGCAGGAAGGCGCTCGACAGCGGCAGGACCACCGCCAGCGACACCGCGCCGAGCACAACGAACTGTCCCAGCAGCGGAACCTCGCGTGCGGCGGCAAGGCTGCCGACCACGGCGCCGGCGAGCGCACCCAGGCTGAACAGGGCGTGGAACGACGCCAGCAGCGATCGTCCGTAGGCCCGCTCGACCGTGACCCCCTGGGCGTTCATCAGCGCGTCGAGGCCGCCCATCGCCATCCCGAACCCGAACAGCGCCGCCCCCAGTGTCGCGGCGCCGCCCGCCAGCGCGATCGGCAGCGCCGAGGCGACGAGCAGCACGACGGCGACGCGGGTCGTGCGCCCGCTCCCCCACCGGGCCGCGACCCAGCCGGTGAGCGGCAGCGTGACCAGCGATCCCACCCCCGGCGCCAGCAGGGTCAGCCCGAGCACCCCGTCGGACAGCCCGAGCGCGGCCTTCACCTCCGGGATCCGCGGCGTCCACGAGCCGAACAGCGAGCCGTTCGCGGCGAAGGTGGCGGCGACGGCGAGCCGGGACGCCCGCGGCGGCGACCCGGCCCCGGTCGTCCGCGGGCCTGCCGCGCTCACCCGACGGGCACGGGTCGGGCCTCCGCATCCGCCGACCGTGGGGCCATCCTCGGTGCCAGGGCGGCACACACCATCAGCTGGAGCTGGTGGAACAGCATCAGCGGGAGCACCACGAGACCGACGGGCTGCCCGGCGAACAGCACACCGGCCATCGGCAGGCCGGCGGCCAGGCTCTTGGTCGACCCGCAGAACATGATCGTGGCCCGATCGGCATGGTCCAGGCCCAGCGCCCTCGGCACGACGACGGTGGCGAGCAGCACGACGGCGAGCAGCGCGGCGTCGACCGCGAGCAGCACGGCGAGGTCGGGCAGGGTGAGCCGGCTCCAGATCCCGGCTGTCATGCTCGCGCTGAACGCCACGTAGACGATCAGCAGGATCGAGCCCCGGTCGACGGCGCCGAGCAGCCGGCGGTGGCGCTCGGTCCAGCCGCCGATCCAGGGCCGCAGCAGCTGGCCCAGCAGGAACGGGGCGAGCAGCTGTAGCCCGATATCGATCACGGCGCGTCCGGAGAACCCGCCGTGGGCGGCCAGCAGCAGGCCCGCGAGCAGCGGCGTGCCGACCACACCGACGAGGTTGGAGAACGACGCGGCGCAGACGGCCGCCGCCACGTTGCCCCGGGCGACCGAGGTGAATGCGATCGAGGACTGCACCGTCGACGGCAGGCAGCACAGGAACAGCACCCCGATCGCGAGGCTCGGCGACAGGATCGACGGCGACAGCAGCTGCGCGGCCAGCCCGAGCAGCGGAAACAGCACGAATGTCGCGGCCAGCACGGTCCCGTGCAGGCGCCAGTGCCGCAGCCCGGCCAGCGCCGCGCGCGGGGCGAGGCGAGCGCCGTAGAGGAAGAACAGCAGGCCGATCGCGACGGTGACGGCGTGCCCGGCGATGGTGGCCGCGGCGCCGCGGGCGGGCAGCAGGGAAGCGACGCCGACGGTGACCAGCAACAGCAGCAGGTACGGGTCCGGGCGCAGGTGACGCAGCACCCGCCCATGTTCGCCCGACCGTGTCAATTCGGAAACATGCACGGCGGACTGACAGTCATCATGAATCCCGATAGGCTGGCCCGGGTGTTCGACCCGGTGCAGCTGCGCTCGTTCCTGGCCGTCGCGCAGACGCTCAGCTTCACCCGTGCCGCCGAGCGGCTCGGGATCCGGCAGTCGACGGTCAGCCAGCACGTCCGCAAGCTGGAGGCGGTGACCGGCCGTCCGCTGTTCGTCCGCGACACCCACAGCGTCGCGCTCACCCCCGACGGCGAGGCGATGCTGGACTTCGCGCGCAGCATCCTCGACACGACCGAACGCGCGCTCGCGCACTTCATCGGAGCGCAGGTCCACGGCAGGCTGCGGTTCGGGGTGTCGGAGGACCTGGTGCTGACCCGCCTGCCGACGATCCTGCGCGAGTTCCGGCTGCGTCACCCACTCGTCGACGTCGAGCTCACGGTCGGGCTCAGCGCCACCCTTCAGCAGATGCTGGCGAACCGCGATCTGGACCTGGTGTTCGGCAAGCGGACCCCGGGCGAGACGCACGGCACCCCGGTGTGGCGGGACCGGTTCGTCTGGGTCGCCGGCCCGGATCTGCCCCGGCTGGGCCCGGACGAGCCCGTTCCGCTGGTCACCTATCCGCCGCCGAGCATCTCCCGGGCCGCCGCGGTGACCGCGTTGGAGCGGGCCGGGAGGGCGTGGCGGAGCACCTGCACCAGCGGCAGTCTCAGCGGCCTGCGGGCGGCAGCCCTGGCCGGGCTGGGGGTTTGGGCGCACGCCGAGTCGCTGGTTCCCGCAGGTCTGGTGGCTGCCCCGGCGCGGGCCAAGCTGCCCGAGCTCGGGTCGTTCGACTTCGTGCTGTTCACCGGCCGGGCCGTCGCCGACAGCCCGGCGGGCGCGCTCGCCGCCACCATCCTCGCCGCCGGTGACCGCCTGCGCTGACGGGCCTCGCTCACCGGCCCTTGCGCCGCAGATAGTCGGCGACGACCTCGGCGCCGAGGCCGTCCACGGTGGGAGCCACCACCCGCCCGCCGCAGCGGCGCGCCACCCCGTCCATGAACGCGGCCAGCCGCGGGTCGTCGCCGAGCAGGAAGAACGTGAACGACGCGTCCTGCCCGGTGAGCCGGTCGACCTCACCGATCGTCGCACTGATCGTGGCGGGGCTGGGCGGGTAGTCGAAGAACGCCTCGCCGTCGGGGGCCAGGTGGGCCGTCGGCTCCCCGTCGGTGACGGCGAGGACCACCGGTCTCGCGTCGGGATGCCGGCGCAGGTGCCGCCCGGCCAGCAGCAGCGCATGGTGCAGGTTCGTGCCCTGGACGTAGGCACCGTCGAGCCCGACCAGCTCGCCGAGCTCGACCGTCCGGGCGTGCCGGCCGAAAGCGATCACCGCCAGCTCGTCACCGCGGAAGCGGGTGGAGATGAGGTGGTGCAACGCGAGCGCGGTGCGCTTCATCGGCACCCAGCGACCCTCGGCGACCATCGACCAGGACGTGTCGACCAGCAGCGCCACCGCGGCCTTGCTGCGCTGCTCGGTCTCGACGATCTCCACGTCGGTGACGTCGAGCGCGCGCTCGTCCCCGCTCGCCCGCCGCAGCTGCGCGTTGAGCAGCGTCCGGGACACGCTCCAGGACTCGGTGTCGCCGAACGCCCAGGGCCTGGTGGCGCCGGTCGGCTCACCCGCCGCACCGGCCCGCCGGGTCTCCCGCTCCCCGCGGCGTCCCCCGATCCGGTCGACGACCTCGCGCAACGCCGACTCGCCCAGCCTGCGCAGCGCCTTCGGGGACAGCTGCAGCGAGCCGTCGGCCGCCCGTTCGAACAGGCCCTGGCGGGTCAGCTCGCGCTCCAGCTCGGCCAGCCGCTGCGCGTCCACCCGCGCCTGTTCACCGAGCAGGGACTCCAGCGCCTCCAGGTCGATGTCCTCGAGCCGGGCACCGGGATAGCTCTGCGCGAGCTGCTCGGCCAGCGCGTCGAGCTGGGCGAGCTCCTCCAGCGCCCGGGTCGCCTCGCCCATGCCCAGCGGGTTGTCCCCGCGGAAGCGGGCCGAGCCGGTCCAGTCCTCGCCGGGACGCAGCCCCTGCAGCTGGGCGTCGAGCTGGGCGAGGGACTGCATCAGCCGCGGGTCGCCGAACGCCTGCTGGGCCAGCTCGGCGAGCTCGGCGCGCTGCTGGGCCGACATCGAGTTGAGCATCCGCTGCGCGGCGGCGGCGCGCGCGGCGAGCAGGTCGATCAGCTCGTCGACGGTGCGCGGGTTCTCCGGGAAGAACTCGCCGTGGCGACGCATGAACTCGGCGAACTGCTCGGGGGTGTCGCGCCCCCGGGCATGGTCGGCGAGCAACGAGTTCAGGTCCTCGAGCATCTCGCGGATCCGCTCGACGTCCTCCGAGGTGGCGTTCTGCAGCGCCTCCTTCATCCCCGCGAACCGCTGGTCGAGCAGCTCCCGGCCGAGCAGGTCGCGGATCTGCTGGTAGGCCTGCCGGGCCGACGCGGACCGCCAGTCGTAGGAGTCGAGCTCGCGGACCGCCCCGCCGGTGTCGGGGGGAAGCGCGTCGAGCTGCATCTCACGGAACCGAGCGTCGTCGGTGTCGTGGCGCCCCAGCTCCGCGCGCTCGGCGTCGAGCGCGCGCTGCAGGAGTTCGCGGACCTCCGCCAGCGTGCCGTCGAGCCGGTTGTCCCGCTG
Source organism: Pseudonocardia hispaniensis (assembly GCF_042658695.1). NCBI lineage: Bacteria > Bacillati > Actinomycetota > Actinomycetes > Pseudonocardiales > Pseudonocardiaceae > Pseudonocardia > Pseudonocardia hispaniensis. The sequence continues at coordinate 70,690 of NZ_JBHSQW010000025.1, forward strand.
CAGGTCGCGGCGGCGCTGCCAGACCTGCCGGGTGAGCTCGTCCAACCCGCGCCGCCCGTCGTGACCGCGACGAAGCAGCTCCTGCAGCGCCTGGCGGGGCGAGCCGCCCTCCATCACGTCGCGGCCGATCTCGTTCAGGGCCGCCCGCAGGTCCACGGGGGGCGCGAGGGGATCGGGGCCGTCGCGATAGGGCCCGTACCGTACCCGTCGATCTCGCCGTCGCATCCCGCTCACGCTACGCCGGGACGGGCCGGGCCGCCCGCGGTGCTCAGTCCGCCAGCAGGACGTGGTTGCCGGACACCATCGCCGCCGGACCGGGCAGGTCGATCCGGATCGGAGCCGTCACCGCCCCGGCGGCCAGCTCGCCCACGACCAGCCCGGACCCCCACGCCCACAGTCCGCCGTCGCGGTCGATCGCGTACGCCGTCAGCCCGTACGCCCCGATCCACCGGATCGGCGGCAGCCCCGGCACCGGCCGCGGGTCCGCCGACACATGGTCGGAGGCGTCGCCGTCGCCCAGCACACCCTGTGCCCCGCGCCCCCACGCCCAGACCGCGCCCGCCTCGTCCAGGGCGAATGCCACGTCGGTCCCCGCGGCGACCTGCACGATCCCGCTCAGCGCCCCGACCCGGACGGCGCCGGGCGTCTGCCCGCCCCGCGGCTGCGCCCCGAGCAGGCCGTGCACGTTGCTCCCCCACGCGCACACCTCGCCCGCCCCGGTCGCGCCGATCCCCGCGCCGCCGGCGTTGGCGATGCCCAGCAGCCCGGGGCGGTCCCGAAGGGTCCGGACCGTCGTTCCCTGCCGGTCCCCGAGAACGTCGGTGAGGTTGATCCCCCACCCGGTGACCTGCCCGTCGGCCCGCAGCGCGAGCACCTGCAGGTCGCCGGTCGCGACGTCGACGATCCGGGAGGCACCGGCCACCGGCACCGGGGACGGCTGCGCCTGCGCCGCACCGCGCACCCCGCCGTTCGCGAGAAACGCATCGCCCCACATCAGCACGGTCCCGTCGGCCCGCACGACGACGAACGCCGACCCGACGGGATGGACCGAGACGGCGTCGGTGATCCCGGGCACCGGCTGCGGCTCGGTGACGACATGCCGCTCGCGCACGCCGTCGCCGAGCGAGCCGAGATGGCCCAGCCCGTAGACCGAGACGGTGCCGTCGGCGTGCACGGCCGCGACCGTGTGCCCGGTGCTGGCGACGGAGACCACGTCGTCCCAGCCGGGGATCAGGCCGGTGACCTCCGGCGTGGAGAACGCCGGGGCGACAGCAACGACCCGCCCCGGCGCATGCCGGACCGGCTGCGGGGCGGCGTCGGCGTCGGCGCACCGCGGCGCGGCGAGCACCGCCCGGTCGGCCGCGCTGCAGCCGGAGAGCACGCCCAGCGCCGCCGCTGCGGCGAATACCCGCAGCGTCATCCGACGGATCATGGGCTGGAGTCTGCCCGGTGGTCGCGGTGGTGCACCTCGGTGGGGACTACCGGTAGGTCACGGTGTCGTCCTGCTCCTCGTCCTTGGCCAGCCTGCGGGTGAGGAACAGGTACTCCAGCGTCAGCTCGGCGGCCGAGGCCATCGGACCGGGGTCCTCGGTGCCCGCGACGCCGAACCGGGTCGCGACCGCCGTCAGCGCGGGCACGGCCGGCAGCGCGGCGACGACCTGCGCGGCGGGCACGCGTTCCCCGGTACACACCGGATGCGCGGCGACGGCGTCGGCGAGCTCGGTGAGCTCGACCCCACGCAGCCACGACCGCGCGGTTTCGGCGGTCGCCCGGCGCAGCAGATGCTCGAGGATGTCGTCCTCCCGGCCCTCCTCCCCGGAGCTGAACTCCAGCTTGCCGCGCAGCACGGCGGGCACCGACTCCAGGTCGATCGGCCGGGCGTAGGCGTGGCGCTCACCGGTGAGCGCGGCCCGGCGCAGCGCCGCCGCGGCCGCGGTCTCCGCGGCGGCGACGGCGAACCGGGCCGACACCCCCGAGCCCTGGTCGACCGCGCTGGACTCGCGCAGCAGCCGGGCGAACCGGGCGATCACCTCGATGAGCTGCCGCGGCACGTCGGCGACCAGGTCGGCCTCCTGTTCGACGAGTGCGACCTCGTCGGACACCTCCAGCGGGTAGTGGGTACGGACCTCGGCGCCGAACCGGTCCTTGAGCGGGGTGATGATCCGCCCGCGGTTGGTGTAGTCCTCCGGGTTCGCGCTGGCCACCAGCAGCACGTCCAGCGGTAGCCGCAGCGTGTACCCGCGGACCTGGATGTCGCGTTCCTCCATCACGTTGAGCAGCGCGACCTGGATCCGTTCGGCGAGGTCGGGCAGCTCGTTGATGGCGACGACGCCGCGGTGCGCGCGGGGCACCAGACCGTAGTGGATGGTCTCCGGGTCGCCCAGCGTCCGCCCCTCGGCGACCTTGACCGGATCGACGTCGCCGATGAGGTCGGCCACCGCGGTATCGGGTGTGGCGAGCTTCTCGGTGTAGCGCTCGAGGCGATGCCGCCAGCTCACCGGGAGATCGTCGCCGAGCTCGGCGGCCCGGCGACGCGAGCCGGGGGTGATCGGATCGTAGGGGTGCTCACCCAGCTCGGAGCCGTCGATGACGGGGGTCCACTCGTCGAGCAGGCCGATCAGGGAGCGCAACAGCCGGGTCTTGCCCTGGCCGCGCTCGCCGAGCAGCACGACGTCGTGGCCGGCGAGCAGAGCCCGTTCCAGCTGCGGCAGGACCGTCGCGGAGAACCCGACGATCCCGGTCCACGGGTCCCGGCCCGCGCGCAGCGCCGCGAGCAGGTTCGCGCGGATCTCGGTCTTGACGCCCCGTTGTTCGTGGCCGGAGGCGCGCAACTCGCCGAGCGTGCGGGGAAGATCAACAGGCGGTGTGGCAAGCACGCCGACCACGCTACGCCCTCGCCCCGGGACCGAACGCTCGCCAACCGTGCGTCCGACCTGCGGTCGGCCTCCGCTCCGTTCGGCCCGTCGGCGGTGTCGCCGCTGCCTGGGCCGGTGCGGTGGGGCCGCGGAGCCGTGGCCGCGGCACGGCCGACGCTGCTCAGGCGACCGACCGGGAACCGACGGCCGCCTCGTCGGAGCTGAGCACGTCCTCGCCGTAGAGGCCGTGCAACCAGTTGGTCTGGTAGATGGTGTCGAGATAACGCTCGCCCAGATCCGGGGCGATGGCCACCGCCGTGAGCCCGGGTGCGTCCTGCCGGTCCAGCCAGTCCATCGCGCCGCTGACCACCGTTCCGGTGGAGCCGCCGAACAAAAATCCCTTACCGGCCAGCCGATGGCAGGCACGGATCGTGTCAGCCTCATCGACGCGCACCACGTCATCCACGTACGACTCGTCGAGCAGCGCCGGGGGGACGCTGGCACCCAGCCCAGGGATCATCCGGCGGCCCGGTGTCCCCCCGAACGCCACCGAGCCGACGCTGTCCACCGCGACGATGCGCACCGGCCGGTGCCAGTACCGGAAGTAGCGTGCGCAGCCCATCAGGGTCCCGGCCGTGCCCACTCCGACGAACAGCACGTCCAACCCCGGGAACTGGCGGGCGATCGCCGGCGCCGTCGTGCGGAAGTGCGCCCGCCAGTTCCCGGGGTTGGTGTACTGGTTCAGCCACACGTAGCGCTCGTCGGAGGAGCACAGCGCGCGGACATAGTCCAGCCGGGCACCGAGGAACCCACCGGTGGCCGAGGGCTCGGCGATCACGTGCACCTGGCTGCCCAGCGCCTCCATCATCCACCGGGTCGACAGGTTGCAGCGGGCGTCGGTGACGCACAGGAAGTGGTAGCCCTTGCTCGCCGCGAGCATGCTCAGCGCCACACCCAGGTTCCCCGAGGAGGACTCGACCAGGATCGCCCCGGGCCGCAGGCGTCCGTCCCGCTCGGCCGCCTCCACCATCTCGGTCGCGGCCTTCAGCTTGATCGATCCGGCGAAGTTGAAGCCCTCGCATTTCAGGAACAGCGAGCGGCCGAAGATCGATTGGAGATCGATGAAGAGCTCGTCCTCGTTGAAGCCCTGAGGAACGGAGATAACCGGCACATTTGCCCCCTCATCTGTCGCAGTGCCATCGGCCGCTACCCGTAGCGGCGCAGGTCGTGGAAGAAGTCGTCGATGACGTGCAGCTCCCCGGATCGGGCCACCTCGTCGTGGACGTACTTGCCCACCGCGAGGTCCAGCACCCCGAGGCCGAACGGCGAGAAGACCACCGGCCGATCCGCCGGCACCGTCACCCGCTCGGCCATCACGTCCTCCAACGTGCCGAGCAGGAAGTCCCGGTTGCCCGCGAGCTGCTCGGCCAGATGCGGCGACGTGCCGGCCTTCAGGCAGTGCTCGATGTCGTCGACGATGTTGGTGCAGGCGAGCAGGATCTGCGGCGCCAGGTCGCGAAGCGACACGTGCAGCACCACCGGGTCGTGGTCGAACCACGCGAGGTCGTGGACGTGCGGCGTGGTGGCGACCGTCGCGAAGATCACCAGATCGCTGGCGCGGATCAGTTGCTCGGCGCCGTCGTGCACGGTGATCCGTCCGCCGCCGCCCGCCCCCCGCAGGTAGCCACAAAAGCCCGCGGCGGCATCGGCGGACAGGTCGTGCACCCCGATCTCGTCGAACGACCAGCCGGTGGCGGCCAGAAACGTGTGGAGATAGCGGGCGATCAGGCCCACCCCGAGGAACCCGACCCGGGTGGGACGGACTCGGCCACGGCTGAGCCAGTCAGCCGCCAGCGCCGCCGATGCGGCCGTCCGGGTGGCGCTGACGATCGAGGCTTCCAGGCAGGCGAACGGGTAGCCGGTGTCGGGGTCGTTGAGGATCACCACCGCGGAGGCCCGAGGAAGGCCCGCCGAAACGTTCCGCGGGACGCTGGAGATCCATTTCAGGCCGTCCACCCGGGCCGGTCCCCCGATCGAGGCGGGCAGCGCGATGATCCGAGAGTCCGGGCGGTCCGGGAAGCGCAGGAAATAGGACGGTGGGTTCACCGTCTCCCCGGCGCCGTGCAGCCGGTAGGTGGCCCCGACCAGGTCCACGATCTGCTGCTCACGTCCCCGCAGGGCGCGCTGGACCTGGGCCCCGGAGATCACCGCGAACGATGGCGCCCGAAGCGGCGCGGACGTGGTGAACTCCGCAGCGGTGGAACGGGTGGCCGTCATCGAGGCGTCACCTCGACGGTCGGCGCGCAGTCGGCCAGATGGACCGCGTCGGCCATCGCGACGAGCACCTCGCGCGACCCCGAGTAGGGCTCGCGGCTGTGTGCGGTGCGGATGTTGTCGACGAGCATCAGGTCACCGGGCTGCCAGGGCTCGCGCGCGGTCCGGGCATCGTAGGTCTCGTTGAGCAGCGCCACGATGTCCTCGCCGATCGGGTCGCCGTTGCCGAAACAGGTGTTGAACGGCAGCCCGTCGGAGCCGTAGACCTCCACGAGGAACTCGCGCACCTCCGGATCCAGCGTCCATTCGTTCAGGAAGGCGATCTGGTTGAACCAGCAGCGGCGACCGGTGACCGGGTGGCGGACCACGGCGCTGCGACGCTGCCTGGTGCGCAGTCCCCCGTCGGGGCGCCAGTCGAACTCGATGGCGTTGGCCCGGCAGTAGGCCTCGACGGCGCCGCGGTCCTCGGTGCCGAAGGCCTCGGCGAACGTCGCCCCGATCTCGTCGTTGTAGTTGCGTGCGAGCAGCCAACCCTCCCGCTCGAACCGCTCGACCAACTCGGCGGGCAGCGCGTCGAGCACGGTCGGCGAGTCGGCCACCCCGGTCGCCCCGCCGTCGGTGGCCGCGGTGCGGCACGCGAAGAGCATCAGACCGGGGAACTCGAGCGCGTAGCTCAGTTCGTGGTGCATGCACATCGGTTGCTTCGGCGGCCACCTCGACGAGGAGTACAGCCCGTCGGCGTACGTCGTGCGGGCCGCGAAGGCTTCCCGCTCGGTCATCAGGTCGGTGCCGGCCAACCGTCGGAACACGGCATCGATTTCGGCCACGTCGTGTAACCCGAGGCCCCGGACCAGGACGGCGCCGTGCTCGAGGACCACGGCACGCAGGGCGTCGCGGTGCTCGGCGGCCCAGCGCAGCGGGTCGCCGCCGGTTTCGGCCCGCAGCATCGGTGGCCGTGCGGGGTGCAGGTCCACCTCGAGCAGCGACGTCGGCGAGGATGCCATCGGGATCTCCTTCCAGTCCGTGCTCACAGACAGGCCAGCAGGTCAGCGCCGCGCAGCACGGCCCGGGCGGCCTCCGCCGGGCGGGTGCGCGGGAAGTAGTGGCCGCCGTCGGCGAGCTCATGCAGGGCGACGTGTTCGGACACGAGCTGCCAGTCGCGGTGGCGGTGGGCGAACTCGGCCGTGATCGGGTCATCGGCGGCGGCGACGACGGTGACCGGCGCGGACAGCCGTGGCGTGGGTGGGGCATCCAACAGGTCGGCGAGGTAGCGGTGGGCCGACACGCAGTCGTGCCGGTAGGCGGCGCCGACGTGGTCGGCACGCTGCGCATCCAGCCCGCCGAGTGCGGTGTAGCCGCCGTCCGCGCTGAGTTCCCCGGCCAGTTCGGCGTCGCTGCGCCGGGTCAGCTCGGTGATGGCGGCCCGCCTGTCGGCGGCGTCACCGAGCAGCTGCGCGCCGAGGAACACCCGCCGGACGTCGACCCCGCGTTCGGCCAGCGCCCGGGCGGTCGCCACCGCGAACGCGGCGCCCGACGAGTGTCCCCACAGCCACAGCCCGCGGCGGCCGCGCCCGGTGATCTCGGCGATCTCGGCGCAGACCTGCTCGACCACCTGTGCCATCGGCGCGAACGGCTCACGCTGGGCGGCCAGGTCGTGGCCCGGCAGCTCGACGGCGTACACCGCGGCCCCGCTGGGGCGCAACGCGGCGGCCATCGGCTGGAAGTTCACCGCGTTGCCCCCTGCGTAGGGGAAGCAGACCAGGGCGCCGGCCCGCGCGTCGCGCGGGTCCGCGAGCGCCTGCAGCAGCGCCGGCCGCGTCGCCGCGGGACGCCGCGCGGACCTGCCGTCGACCAGTCCGGCCAGGTCGGTGAGGACGGGACACCGGGTGACGTCCTTGAGCGACACCTCCCGGTTCATCGCGATCGCCAACTTCACCGCCGACAGTGACGTGCCGCCCCGGTCGAAGAAGTTGTCCCGTCGGCCGATCTGGCCGGCCGCGATGCCGAGCACCTCCGCCCAGGCAGCCGCCAGCCGGTGCTCGGTCGGCGTCCGCGGCGCGTCGTGCCCTCCCTCGGCGTCGTCGCCGGCCGCGAGCGCCACCAGCGACTTCTTGTCGATCTTGCCGTTGGCCGTCAGCGGCAGCCGCTCCCGCCAGTGGAAGGCCGACGGAACCATGTACTCGGGCAGCGACCGGCCCAGCCGGTCCTGCAGGACGTCGACCGGGAGCGGCCGGGGCGCCGCGTAGAAGGCCACCAGGTGCGTGCTGTGATCGGCCCGTTCGGCCGCGACCACCGCACCGTCGCGGATCCCGGGCACCCGCAGCAGGGTGTTCTCGATCTCGCCGATCTCGATCCGGAAGCCGCGGACCTTGACCTGGGTGTCGCGACGGCCGAGGAACTCCAGCTTGCCGTCGGGCCGCCAGCGGCCCTGATCGCCACTTCGATACAGCCGGTTCCCCGGACGGTGCGGGTCGGCCGTGAAGGCCAGCCGGGTGCGCTCGGGGTCGTTGACGTACCCGCGGCCGACACAGATCCCGGAGAAGACGATCTCGCCTGCGGCACCGAGCGGCACCGGCTCGAGGTGCTCGTCGACGACGTAGACGCGCACGTTGTGGACGGGGCGGCCGAGCGGGACCCGGCCGGAGCCGGGCGCCCGGTGCATGACCTCGTGGTTGGTGTCGTCGGAGGTTTCGGTCAGACCGTAGGCGTTGACCAGCGTGATGCCGGGGTGGGCCGCGAACCAGCGCTGCGCCAGCTCCGGTTTCAGCGCCTCCCCGGTGACCGAAACGCACCGCAGGTCCGGCAGCGCGCGGGGGTGCGCCTCCAGGTAGGTGAGCACGACCTCGAGGTAGGACGGCACGACCTGGAGCACCCCGACCCGGCCCTCGACGATCGTGTCGACGAACCGCTGGACGTCCAGGATCATCTCCTGCCCGACCAGCAGGGTCCGCCCGCCGACCAAAAGCGCCGAGACCAGCTGCCACAGCGAGATGTCGAAGCACTGGGGCGCGGTCTGGGCGACCACCTGGCCCTCGCCGATCCCGAGGTCCGCGATCTTGGCCAGGAGGTGGTTGAGCATGCCCGCGTGCTCGCACATCGCCCCCTTGGGCTCACCGGTGGAGCCGGAGGTGAAGTAGATGTAGGCGAGCTGGTCGGGCGCGACGCCGATGCCGAGGTCACCGTCGGCGTGGGCGTCGTCGTAGGCCGCGTCGATGACCAGCACCCGGACCCCGGACAGCGGGTCGCGGGCCGCGCCGGCCGTCGTGGTCATGCCGGGCCCGATCAGCGCCAGCCCGCACTGTGCCCGGGCGAGCGTGGTCGCGATGCGGTCCGCCGGGAAGTGCGGCTCGATGGGCAGGTACACGCCCCCGGCCTTGAAGACGGCGAGGACGGCGGCCATCCAGTCGAGGTTGCGCTCGGTCACCACCGCGACGACGCCTTCGCGGCGCAGTCCGTGCGCCAGCAGGGCTCGCGCGAGCCGGTTGGCGCGGGCGTTGAGCTCGGCGTAGGTCCACTGCCGGTCGCCGTGCACGGCCGCGACCGCGTCCGGATGGGCGCGCACCCGCTGCTCGAACAGCTCGTGGAACCGACGGTCGGGCAGCTCGCGGCGCGGCCCGGCGAGTCCGTCGAGCTGAAAGCGGCGTTCCGCCGCCGACAGCAGGCTCGCCCGCCCGTGCTGCGCATCCGGATCGGTGGCGAGGAGGCCGAGCGCCGCGAGGTGGTAGCCGGCGATCCGGGCGGCGCAGTCCGCGTCGAGCAGGTCGGTCCGGTACCGCAGCCGAAGGGCGAGCCGATCGCCGTGGTCGCGGACGTCGACGTGCAGGACGGCGTCCGCCACGGGTTCGCCGCCGGCACCGGCCGGATCGAACGTGGTCTCGAACATCGGCCCGCTCGAGCCCAGTTCGCCTCGGAGCTCGTCGACCGGATAGTCCTGGTGCCTGAGCAACTCCGTCACGGCGCGATGGGTGTCGCGGAGCAACGCTCGCCACGGGCCGGGCTCGGTCCGGAGCCGCCACGGCAGCGTCCGAGCGCCCGCCGCGGCGACGTATCCGGTCACGATCTCGCATTCACCGGACAGGGCGGCCAGCACCTTCGCGTGCGCGGCCAGCAGGATCGAGCCGAGCGGTACGGCCAGCTCATCGGCCACCCGGCGCAGCGCCGTCGCGAGCTCGTCGGGGATCGTCGTCTCGTATTCGGTGCGGCCCGGCACCGGCGTGCGGCTCCAGCGCGGGATCGCGGTGGGTCCGCCTGCCCGAAGCACGGCGCGCCAGAACTCTCGGTCGGCATCGGCTGGTGTTGGCATCCGGATTCCCTTCAGCTGCCGCCGGTGGGCGCTGCTGGCCCGGTCAGCGCGGCCCCGCCGGTCAGCGCGGCGGTGCCGAGCCGGTCGCGAATCTCCCTGGCCGGGTTTCCCGCCCACTGCGCATTCGGCGGCATCTCCTCGCCTTTCATGAGGAAGGAGCCCGCGGCAAGGACCGCGCCGTCGCTCACCGTCACGCCGTAGTGGACGAATGCGCCGACCCCGAGCGTGCAACCGGAACCGAGCGTGCTGCGATCGGATTTGAACGTGCCGTCCTCCTGGGAATGGCACTGGATCGCGGTTCCCGCGTTGAGGGTGCAGGCGTCGCCGATGCTGACCAGCGTCCGCTCGGGCATGGCGCAGCCGTCGTCGAAGACCTTGCGGCCGAGCCGTACGCCCAGCATCCGCGAGATGATGTTCTTGAACGGGGTACCGCTGAGGACGAATTCCAAGGCGCCGGGAAGGACGAGCTTCCAGTAGCGCTCATGCCACCAGAAGTAGGAGTTGTAGATCGAGCAGAACTGTGGCCGCAGCGGCCGGAACCGGGCAACGGCGCGTTCGACCACTACGAAGTAGGTGAAGGTGAACAGCGTGCTGATGACAAGTTCGGCAGCGACCGCCTCCGCGCCGAACATTCGGTAGTAGTCCGCGACCGCCAGGGCCAGCAGCATGACGCCGAAGAAATGAACCCACCGGACCAGCAGGAGAAGGGCCATGGTGCGCAGGTTGTACCGGTTCTTGGCCGAAAGACCGCGGCGCAGGTTGTCCCCGCTCTTCAGATGGTCGAACCGGCTGTCCCGCTCGACCGACCGGGGAATCTCAAAGCTGGGTGACCCCAGAAGTCCCTGGTTCGTCCGCAGGTTTCCGTCGATCGGGACGAGTACCTTCGTCGCGAGCAGACAGTTCTCGCCGGTCGTGCTCTGGGCGGGGTAGGCGATGCGGTTTCCGAGGAAGTTGCGTGGTCCGATCGACACCCGGGACACGCGGAAGGAGGTGCTCGAGAAGTCGGCGTTGATGATCGACAACCCGTCGGCGACCATCGTCCCGCTGCCGACGGTGACGTGGTAGGGGGTTTCGTGCATCACCTCCGTGCCGAAGTTCGACCCGGTCTGGTCGACCCGGGAGAGGTCGTAACCGATGCAGCGCAGGTAGTGGACGATGTAGGAGCTGTCCCCGAAGAGCAACCTGAAGAACGTCCGGTTGGTCAGGAATGCGATCGCCCGGTGAATCGAGTAATGAATCCCGTACAGGAGGTAGACCGTGTCCGGCTTGATCACGAGGTTGAGTATTCGCGGAACGGTGACCACGACGAGGAAGCCGAGGAGAATGGCGCCGAAATAGAGCACCGAGGAGACGATGAGGACGTTGTGGTAGAAATCCCAGTAGGTGAAGGCGACCCCCGATGTGTCCAAGAACCCGCTGCGCAGAGCCTCGTCGAGAAGGATGGCCAGCACACCGAGTGCCGCCGGCATGACGATCAGCACGGCGACCAGCAGCTGGCCGGCGGCGTAGCCGAGGCGCCGCAGGGTGCCGCACGGGGCGGCGGGGACCACGGAGTAGTCCACGTCGGCGCGCTGCGCCGGTGCGCCGTGCCAACGCTCGCCGTCGGGCACGGTCTGCCCGGTGTTCAGGGTGGAGGCATGGCCGAGCTGGGCGCCGTCGCCCATCGAGGTCTCGATGTCGAGCACCGACGCCTCACCGACGAACACCTCCTTGCCGAGCGTGACCGGGCCCGTCTGGATCTGGCCGGCATGGGCGCGGAAGCAGGTGAAGGACGCATCCTTACGGATGGTTGTGCCGTCGCCGATGGTGAGTAGATCGGTGCAGACGGGCATGGTTCGGGAGTAGATCGCGACACCACGCCCGACCCTGGCGCCCAGCGTCCTGAGGTAGAGCGAGTAGAGGGGCGAGGTCGCGCTCGTGCGCGACCGGCCACCGATGATCAGCAGCAGCGGGTTCGCCCGGACCAGCGTCCTGACCGCCCAGAAACGGACATAGGCCAGGCTCCAGATCCGGATCTGCTGGGGCTTCCATCGGCCGATGAGCAGCCACTTCGCCAGAATCGGAAGAATGCAGGCTCCGGCGAATGCCGCGCCGCCGAACAGGACCGCTCGCGCGTACAGATCGAGCAGGTTCGACCCGGCGGTGACCCACGTGTAACCCAGGACGCTGACTACCGCACCGCCGTAGACGTATCCGAGGATGAGCAGAAGCTGCAGCGTCCCGCACAGAATGTACTGCGCAGTTCCGGCGGGCTTGACTTCCTCGGCCGGCGCCGGGTTCGGCGATTCGACGGGAGCGGGCGCGGTGTCCTCGAGCGCCGCCGCCAGGCCTTTGATCGTCGGGTTTCGATACACGTCCTTCATCGAGATCGACGGCAGGTCACCCCGTTTCCGCGCCCGGGCACAGAAGTGAGTCATCATCATCGAATCGGCGCCCAGATCGTCGAAGAAGTTGCTGACGATCGACACCCGCTCGGAGTGCACAACACCAGCGATGACCTCGGCGAGGATTCGTTCCCTATCGGTCGTCGGGCCGACGTATCCGTCCGGGCCGGCTGAGGGCGCAGCCTGGACGGCCGATAAGGCCTCGACAGGTTTTCCCATCACGGACTCTCCTCGCCCCAGGAGTCGAAAGTGTCGTGAGGTGTCCCGGACCGGGTACGGACGTCGTACGCGGGAACGGCCGCGAAACGTCGGCATCGCCGTGGTTCGCGGGGTTTGCGGGTAGGCCGGGCGGACACGGTGATCTCCCCCTGCGCGCGGATCGTCGAGCGCAGCCGACCACGTCGGCGCTCACGTGCGGTGAGGCGGTCACCTCGTGCCTTTCCGAACGAGAGGGCGTACCCCCGATCAGGCGGGGATGCCCCCTGCTCCGGGTGGGGTCCGCGCCCATAACGCAGATATCGGTACAAAGGCCCAGGAGAAACATCATCGACACGCTGCACCATTGCCCTTCCCCCGTGAGACAGTCGCGGTAGGAGAATCCACCGCGCTGTCCCACTCGTCTCATATGCGGACCTCGTCGCTCCCGGTTCGGCCCCGGACGGCTCCCCTTCCGACCTGAGTACGATGGTGTCCGGTCAGCGGATCAATCCGTATCTCGGCGCCACCCTTGTATGGCGTCGTCGAGCCCCTCGGCATTGTTTCGACCCAGGGCCCGCAACCACCCGTTCGGCCGCTGATGCCTCCGATTTCAGGACACACCGACAGTCCCGTCGATGCGACCATTCGAGGGATACCGAATATCGATCAATGCCTCGGTCGCCAGCACTTACCGACGGATGGCTGGAAATTTACGTTCCCATTTGTTGGCAATGATCGTGTGCCACCCATCGGTCTGCCTTGACGATGCCATCTGAATCTGCGCACGATGGTCCGCCCTTGGCCCCACCCGCTCGTGGTGGTGGCAGCACCGACCTGATCGCCGGCTGGGGGGCAGATGCGAGGAGCGATACGGGCGGCGGTGGCGGCCGCCGCGGTGGCGGTGCTGGTCGGTTGCGCCCCGAGCACACCGATGCCCGGGCCGACCGACAACGCCCTGGGATCGCGGCTGAAGGCCGAGGTGACGGGTGGCGGTGCCGTCACCCACCTCCAGGCACTGCAGCGCATCGCCGACGACAACGGCGGGACGCGGGTCTCCCCGGGGCCCGGCTACGCCGCGAGTGTCGACTACGTCGCGGGCGTGCTGCGGGATGCCGGTTTGCAGGTGAGCACGCCGACCTTCCAGATGGGGCGGCGCGGCGGTGGCGAGGCCACGGTCCGGAACGTGATCGCGCAGACCCGCACCGGGAACACCGGGCACGTCGTCATGATCGGCGCACATCTGGACTCGGTGCGTCGCGGCCCGGGCATCAACGACAACGGTTCCGGGGTAGCGGCGTTGCTGGAGATCGCGACCCGGCTGGGTGGATCACCGTCGGTGACCAACGCGATCCGGTTCGCGTTCTGGGGTGGCGAGGAGGAGAACCTCGACGGGTCGACAGCCTATGTCGAGGGTCTGTCCGACGCCGAACGCACCGCGATCGCGCTGTACGTGAACGTGGACATGGTGGCCTCACCCAATGGTGGCTACTTCGTGCACGGCGGTGCGGGCGGCCGATCGTCGGGCTCCGGCCCACCCGGTTCGGCGGAGGTCGGGCGCGTGCTGGCCGACCAGCTCGCCTCGATCGGGGTCACGCCCGAGCTGACCAGGTTCGACGGAAGCTCGGACTACGAGCCGTTCCTCGAGGCCGAGATCCCCACCGGTGGAGTCCTCGCCGGGGACGCCGGCACCAAGAGCGCGGAGCAGGCCCGGCGCTGGGGCGGGCAGGCCGGCGAGGTGTTCGACCCGTGCTACCACGCCGCGTGCGACCGGCTGGACAGCGTCAACCGGACCGCGCTGGACCGCTTCAGCGACGCGCTCGCCGGGACGCTGGGCTACTTCGCGACGACGACCGACGGACCGGCCCGGTGAGGTCGCTACCCCGGTAGCAGCAGCACCGCGGTCGGCACCGCGACCAGCGCGACGGCCAGGGCCCGCACCAGCAACCGAAGCGGTGTCGCCAGTGGCGCCGGAGGCGCCGCGATCCGCCCGATCCGCGCGTCGAGCGCGGTGGTGAACGAGCTCAGTGCGGCGGCCGGCGCCGATCCACCGACCGCTCGCAGCGCCCCCGCCAGCTCGTGCGGTTCCGCCCGAGCCGTCGCGACGTCGTCGGCCCGCATCTCGATCAACGCGGCCACCGCGAGCTGCGCGGTCACCATTCCGCGGACGAACGGGGCGGTCGCCCCCCACGCCACGAACGGCAGCACCACGAGATCGTGGCGCTCTCGCAGATGCGCCTGCTCGTGCGCGAGTACCGCCCGTACCCCGTCGGGTTCGAGCACCTCCAGCACGCCTGCGGACACGACGAGCCGGGAGCTGCGCCCGGGCAGGCAGTATGCGACCGGCAGCGGATGCTCGAGCACCCTGGTCCCCGGGGCGTCGGGCCACGGGGTGGCCAGCACGTCGAGCAGGTCGCGGTGGCGACGGCGGGCCTTGAGGGTGCGGAACGTGACCGCGGCCAGCACGACGAACAGGCGCGCGCCGAGCAGGATCGTCGCGGCGAGGGCGAGCAGGCGGCCGGCGTGCAGCTCGGTGGGCAGCCGGCCGGCCACGATGGCGTCGGTCAACCGGGCGAGCCCGGAGGGCAGGGAGTTACCCAGCGGGGCGAGTCCGTAGACCAGGCCGGCGCCGAGCAGCGAGAGCCCGCCGGCCAGGCCGATCGCCTGCCACACCAGGAGCGCCCCCACCGGGTCTCGGGCCGGCCAGCGTGCAGCGGCCAGCGCGCGGCTGATCGGCTCGGCGAGGGCGACTCCCAGAACGAGCAAGGCCAGCGCGGTCAGCTCCATCGATGACGGCACGAAGCCGAGACCTTGTCAATCCAGCAGGTCTCGCAGCGCGGCGCGTTCGTCGGGCGGAATCGAGCCCAGGAACCGGGCGAGCACGGCACCGCGGTCCGGCGCGCCGTCGAGGGCATCGCGCATCAGCTCGGCGACATGGTCCTCGCGGCTGGCCACCGGCCGATAGTGATGCGCCCTGCCGTCCCGAGTGCGGGCGACGAGCGCCTTGCGCTCCAGCCGGCCCAGCACGGTCAGCACGGTCGTCGTGGCCAGCTCGCGTGACCCGAGCCCGTCCTGCACCTCGCGGGCGGTCAACGGTGTGGGGGCAGCCCACAGAACGTCCATCACAGCGCGTTCCAACTCACCCAGGCTCGGCACAGTAGGCATTCTACCCCGAGTAGAAGGCCCGAGGTTGTGTTCACCTAACCTGAACTTCGTCGCCGATCTGGAGGTAGTCGAACCAAGCCTGCGCATCGCCATGCATCAGCTTGACACATCCCGCGGATGGCGTGTCCTGGCGGCCCTCGTGGAAGGCGATACCGCCCGGCGCGAAGAACACCGAGTACGGCATCTGGGTCAGGTACTCGCGGCTGGTGTACTGCTCGGCCTTCCACTGCACCGCATACGTGCCCGTCGGCGTCGGGTCCTCGTGGCCGCCGGTCTGGACCCGGACCGGCCCGCGTACGACCCGACCGTCGCCGAGCAACCAGGCCACGCGACCGACGACGTCGACGCAGGAGCGCGCGGTCGGCGTGCACGGGGTCCCCGGCACCAGATCGGGGCCGGCCGGCTGTGGTGTCGGGTCAGCGGCCGGACCGGCAGCGGCCGGACCGGCAGCGGCGGGGGCGGCGGCGTGCCGGGCGGACGGGGGGCCCGGCACCAGCGTCGGCAGCCCGGCCCCGCCGAGCTCCGGCAGCAGCGGGACGGGCTGCGCGGCGCCGGCACCGACCAGCACCGAGACGCCCACCGCGGCCGCGCCCGCCACCACCGCGACCCGCGCCGCGACCGGACGCCGCCGTCCCGGCCGCCACCTGTGCACGCCCATCCACACCCTCCGCGTCGCCTCGGCCTGCCCACGACCTCGAAACAATATGGTGAGCGACCGATCACGCTCTGTGCGCCCTCCGGGCGAACGGGCCGAGCGAGGCGTCCACGCCGCGACGCACCGGCGGCGCTCGGGCCTACGCTGGCCGTCGTGGCGGCGAGCGCGGAGCGGCTGCGGTTGGGAACCTCCTCCGGGCGCTGGGTGCTGCTGGCCACCGTGCTCGGGTCGAGCCTCGCGATGCTCGACTCGACGGTGGTCACGGTCGCCCTGCAGCGCATCGGCCGCGACCTCGGCGGGGGGTTCACCGGCCTGCAGTGGACGGTGAACGCCTATGCGCTCACCCTTGCCGCGCTGATCCTGCTCGGGGGGTCGCTCGGCGACCGCTTCGGCCGTCGCCGAGTGTTCGTGATCGGGGTGCTGTGGTTCGCGCTCGCGTCGCTGGCCTGCGGCATCGCCCCGAGCATCGAGACGCTGGTGGCGGCACGGGCGCTGCAGGGTGTCGGGGGCGCGCTGCTCACCCCCGGCAGCCTCGCGATCATCTCCGCGTCCTTTCGGCGCGACGACCGGGCCGCGGCCATCGGCGCCTGGTCGGGGCTGGGTGGGATCGGTGCGGCGATCGGGCCGTTCCTGGGTGGGTGGCTCGTCGAGTGGAGCTGGCGGCTGGTGTTCCTGATCAACCTGCCGTTGGCCGCGGTGGTCGTCGCGGTGGCGCTGCGGCACGTCCCCGAGACCCGCGATCCGCAGGCGGTCCCGGGCCTGGATCTGTCCGGTACCGCGCTCGCGGTGCTCGGGCTCGCCGCTCTCACCTGGTCGCTCACCGGGATCGGCGGGACCGGGCCGACCCCCGTGCTGCTCGCCGCCCTCGCCGTCGGGCTGCTCGCTCTCGTCGCGTTGGGGCTGGTCGAGCGGCGGTCCCGACATCCGCTGATCCCGACCGCGCTGTTCGCCAATCCGGTGTTCACCGCGGCGAACCTCGTCACCCTGCTGATCTACGGGGCGCTGGGCGTGGTGTTCGTGCTGCTCGTCCTCCAGCTGCAGACCGTCTCCGGCTTCACCCCGCTGCAGGCGGGCACGGCGCTGCTGCCGGTCACCGTGATCATGCTGCTGTTCTCGGCGCGGGTGGGCGCGCTCGCCCAGCGGCTCGGGCCGCGGCTTCCACTGACCGTGGGGTCGTTGGTCGCCGCCGTCGGGCTGCTGCTCATGCGCCGGATCGGACCGGGCTCGACCTGGGTCGCCGATGTGCTGCCCGCCGTCGTGGTGTTCGGGGCCGGGCTCGCGCTGATCGTCGCCCCGCTCACGGCGACGGTGCTCGACGCGGCCGCCGAGCGGCACGCGGGAGCCGCATCCGGGGTCAACAACGCGGTCGCCAGGGCGGCCGGGCTGCTCGCGGTCGCCGTGATCCCGGGGCTGGCCGGAATCGAGGGCGTCGACTACACCGACCCCGTCGCGTTCGACGCGGGGTTCCAGACCGCGATGTCGATCGCGGCGGCCCTGCTCGTCGGTGCGGCCGTGATCGCCTTCGCGCTGCTGGGGGTCTCGTTGGGTGGCGAGGCCCCGGTCCCGCCGCCGTCGACGTCGCCGCCGCAGCGGCTGCCGATCGAACGCTGCGCCCACTGCGGGGTCAGCGCTCCCCAGATGCACCCTGAGGACCGCGACGCGCGGTGAGGGTTCCACCAGCGCCGAGGTCTCGATGACCGGCCCGGCGGCGGGCGGACGGTACGACGCCCGGCGCGCCCGCCGCGGGTGCCCCCTGGGCGGTTGCCGCAGGAGCGATGGAACCGCACCGAGCCCACGCCATCCATCGCGGCGCCCGTCCCGTAACCATGGGTATGCACGCCCTGCCGGAGACGGCGACGACGACCTGGACCGCGATGCTCAGGCTCCGCGTCGCGCGCGGACCCACGTGAGCCGACCGTGCCTGAACCGGCCTGCCAGCGGTGCCGGGCGCTCGCCGCGGAGCTGGCGCTCGGGGTGGTCGACGGGCGCGACCGGGCCGGTGCGCTCGCCCATCTCGAGACGTGCCCGCCGTGCCGCGAGCACGTCGAACGCCTCACCGGGATCGGCGAGGCGATCGCGGCGCTGCCACCTGCCGCCGAACCTCCGCTCGGCTTCGAGGACCGGGTCCTGCAGCGGCTCACGTCGGCCACCGTGGCGCCGCGACCGCGCCGACGAGCACTGCCGCGTCCACCGGTGGCGGCCGCGGCGGTGGCGGCCGCGGCGGTGTTCGTCGCGAGTGGATGGGTCCTGGGCACCACCGCGGCTCCCGCTGCCACCCCCCACGAGACCGGCATGCTGGTCGGTGAGATGACCCAGGACGGTGAGTACGTCGGGCGGGTCTCGGTGCGGCCGGGTCCGCCCTCCTGGGTGCTGCTCTACCTCGATGCCGACACGACCGGGCTGGTGACCTGCTGGCTGGAACGCCGGGACGGAGCCGCCGTCGAGATCGGCCAGTTCTCCCTGACCGGCGACGACGGGTGGTGGGGCTTCTCCGCCCCGGTCGATCGGGCGATGCTGGCCGGTATCCGGGTGACCGCGGCCGACGGCACCCCCGTCGCCCACGCCCACTTCCCCTAGCCCCGCGCGGCACGGTGCCGCCCCGCCGTGGCCGCGGCGACAGCGCCGATGCGGCGCACATAGGCTCGGGCCGTGAGCCAGCTGATCAGCCGGGCAGCACCCCTGCGGATGCGGCCGCGGATCCTCGTGCCGGCCGATCCCACCCTGCCGCGGGACGCCCCGGAGGGCACGCACGCCGTGATCGTCGGGGCCGGCGTGGCCGGGGTGAGCGCCGCGACGATACTGGCCGAGCGGGGCGTGGCCGTCACCCTCCTGGAGGCCAAACCCACCCTCGGCGGGCGGCTCGGCGCATGGCCGCACACCCTGCCCGATGGCACCGAGCAGATCGTCGAGCACGGGTTCCACGCCTTCTTCCGGCACTACTACACCTGGCGCGCGGTGCTGCGCCGAATCGACCCCGCGCTCGGCTTCCTGCGTCCGATCGGCGGCTACCCGGTGATCTCACGGCGGTGGCCGCCGGAGGATCTCACCGGCTTGCCCGTCGCGCCGCCGTTCAACCTGCTCGCACTGTTCGCGCGCTCCCCCAGCCTCACGGTACGTGATCTGCTGGACGCCGACGTCGCGCTCGGCACCGAGCTGCTCGCCGTCGAGCGCCGCCGCACCATACCGGCGTTCGACCACCTCAGCGCCGAGGACTTCCTGGCTCGCCTCGGAGTGTCGGACCGGGCCCGGGCCATGCTGTTCGAGGCGTTCGCCCGATCGTTCTTCTCGGGCGCCGACGGTCTGTCGGCCGCGGAACTGATCACGATGTTCCACTACTACTTCCTCGGCAATCCCGAGGGTCTCGGCTTCGACGCGCCCCGCACCGACCACCTCAGCTGCATCTGGTCGCCGCTGCGCCGCTACCTGCAGGCACGCGGAGCCCAGGTACGGGTGGGCACCGGCCTCGTCCGGCTCATCCCCGAGGGCATGGGGTGGCGGCTCGCGCTCACCGACGGTTCGTACCTGACGACGCGGCACGTCGTTCTCGCGCTCGATCCGGGCGCGCTGCGCGCGGTGCTGGCCGCCTCCCCGGCGGCGGCCCGGACGGCACCCCGGCTGGCCGCGCAGGCCGCGGCGCTGCGGGTGGCCCCGCCCTACGCGGTCACCCGGTTGTGGCTGGGCCGCGACGTGGCGGCGCAACGGGCGACGTTCAGCGCGGTGAGCCGGGAGCCGACCCTCGACTCGATCACCGTGTACTCGCGTCTGGAGCGAGCCTCGGCCCAGTGGGCAGCCCGCACCGGCGGCTCGATCGTGGAGTTGCACTCGTACTCCTGCGATGCACCCGACGCCGAGACGGCCACGGCGCGGATGCGCGCCGAGCTCGCCGCGCTGTGGCCGGAGACCGCGCGGGCGCCGCTGGTGCACCTGCAGCAGCGGCTGGAGGCCGTCGCACCGGCGTTCCCGCCGGGCTCGGCGGGAACGCGACCCGGCGTGCGCACCGACGCCCGCGGGGTCCGCGTCGCCGGCGACTTCGTCGAGCTCCCGTTCGTCTGCGGGTTGATGGAGCGTGCGGCGGCGTCCGGGGTGCTGGCGGCCAACGACGTGCTCGCCGAGGTCGGGGCCCGTCCCGAGGAGGTGCGTGGCGTCCCGCAGCGCGGTCTGCTGGCCGGGCTGTCCCCCCGCGTCGTCGCCGCGCTGGGCAGGCGTGGTCGCCGCGCGCGGACCGACGCCCACGTGGCTCGCCCGGCCCCCTGAGAGGATGCCGACCGTGGAAGATCAGCAAGCCGGGTCCGCGCCGGCGCCGTCGCCCGCCACGGTCCGCAGATGGCGCCGCCTGCTGGCGGACGAGCGCGAGGAGGCCCGGATCTACCGCAAGCTGGCCTCCCGGCGCAGCGGTGAGGAGCGGGAGATCCTGCTCGGGCTCGCCGAGGCCGAGGAACGCCACGCCGCGCACTGGGAGCGGCTACTCGGCGAGCGGGCGGGGCCGCCCCGGCGAGGCTCGCTGCGGCTGCGGCTGCTGGCCGGGCTGGCCCGCTGGTTCGGCTGGGTGTTCGTGCTGGCGTTGGTCCAGCTGGCCGAGACCCGGCTCTATCAGCCCGACGCCGATGCCCTGCCGGCGATGGCGGCCGACGAGCGGATTCACGGTGAGGTGGTGCGCGGGCTGGCCGCACGTGGCCGGGCCCGGATGTCCGGGACGCTTCGGGCGGCCGTCTTCGGGGCCAGCGACGGGCTGGTGAGCAACGTCGCGTTGGTCCTCGGCGTGATCGGGGGCGGCGCCAGCGGCCGGACCGTGGTGCTCACCGGGTTGGCCGGGCTGCTCGCCGGGGCGCTGTCGATGGCGGCCGGGGAGTACGTCTCGGTCACCTCGCAGCGTGAGCTCCTTGCCGCGTCGCAGCCGGACGAGACGGCGAAGGCGCTGGTCCCGGTCCTGGACGTCGACGCCAACGAGCTGGCACTGGTGTACCGGGCCCGCGGGATGGCCGCCGAGGAGGCCGCGCAGCACGCGGATGCGGTGTTGCATCGCCCGCAGATCGCCTCGGTCTCCGCGGAGAGCGGAACCGACGGCAGCGAGGTCGTCGGATCGGGGCTGCGCGCGGCGGCGTCCAGTTTCCTGTTCTTCGCGGCGGGTGCCGTGGTACCGGTGCTGCCGTTCCTGCTCGGGATGACCGGTGGCGCCGCCGTGCTCGTGGCGGCGGGACTGACCGGGACCGCGCTGATGCTCACCGGCGGGACGGTCGCCCTGCTGTCCGGGGGACCACCGCTGCGACGGGCCCTGCGGCAGCTCGCGATCGGGACCGCGGCAGCGGCGGTCACCTATCTGTTGGGGCTGGGGCTCGGCGCGGGCGTCGGCTGACGGACCGGGCGGCCGGTGGTGCCGCCCTCACCGGCGGGCGGGCACGCTGCGCGCCTGCGGTGGAACCCGGGTCAACGCCCAGATACCGATCGAGGTGAGCAGCACCCCGCCCACCCCCAGCGTGAGCCGTAGCGGGGTGAGCCCGATCGGCTCCCCGAGCAGCACGACACCGATGAGCACCGCGACGAGCGGATCGACCAGGGTCACCGTCGCCAGCGGCGCCCCGAGCCCACCATCGCGGTAGGCGAGCTGCGCCAGTCCCAGCCCGGCTGCGGCCCCCACGGTCGCCATCACCCCGGCGACCAGCATCGATCCCGCGCCGGTGATGGCGGTTCGGGCCATCCCGGAGGCGAACCCGTAGCAGGTCGCGGCCGCGGCGGCGCGCACCACCAAGCCCCCGGACCCGCGCAGCCGGCCACCGATGACCACCAGGACGACGACGAGCGCGGTGACGACGGTTCCGGCGGCCACGAGCGTCGCCGGTGTCAGGCGAAGCAGCGGCGCGCGGTGTGGGGTCACCGAGAGGACCGCCGCCAGCCCCAGCACGACCGCGGCCGCGGCCCGCCATTCCCCGGGCGTCACCACCCGCCCGGCCAGCCGGGCTCCCAGCGGCAGCGCGAACACGAGGGTCAACACCCCCAGCGGCTGCACGATGGTCAGCGGCCCGAGCGCCAACGCCCCGACGTGCAGCAGCGCGCCGCCCACCGTCGCGGCGACCGCGAGCAACCACCGTGGCTCCCGGGCCAGCCGCAGCACCAGCAGCACCCCACCCGCCGTCTGCCGGGAGGCCGTGCGCTGCTGCAGCACCGCCGAGGTCGCGTAGCAGAGCACCGAGGTCAACGCGACGAGGACCGCCAGGACGAGAGTGTGGCTGTGCCCGGACACCCGGTCATCGTCGCGCAGTGCCGGGGCGACGACGACGGCCCACCCGTCGGCTGCGCCGCGGGTGCCGGGTCCGCCACCCGGGTGCCGCTGGGCCTACCCCGTCGCCTCGGCCGCGGCGCCGGACCGGGTGGCCTGCTGGTTCGGTACCCGGCCGCGGCCGTCCACGGCGTAGGTCGTGGCGGCGCCCCGCAGCACCGCACGCAGATTGCGCCGGTTCCAGACCGGGTTGGCCGCGTACTCCCGCGACTTGGCGATCGTCGTGCTGACGTGCTGCAACCAGCCCAGCAGGGCCATCGTGGCCGGGTCGAGCGGCTCACCGCCGAGCGTGCGCTGCGCGCGGGCGAGCAGATGGGCACCCGGCGGCAGCGGCTCCTGCAGCCAGCGCAGCACCATCGGGCCCAGCTCCTCCCCGTCGGCGATCACGTGCGACAGCTGAAGGAAGATCATCACGTCGAGGACCGGGAAGCCGCGCTCGTCCGCCTCACACCAGTCCACGACGGCGCAGACCCGCCCGTCGGGTCGGGTCAGCACGTTGACCGGGCCATAGTCGCCGTGCATCCACCCGACGGGCAGGCGACGCCCACGCATCCGCCGGTCGAGTCCGTCGGCGAGTCGGCGGGCCTGGCTGCGCAGGTTCCGGGGCACCGCGTCGATCACGACGGCCATCGGGTCGTGCACCCAGCGGCGAAGCTCGTCGTCACCCGCCACGACCGTGGTCGACGTGCATCGGTGCAGCTCGCTGATCGTGCTGATCGCGCTGGCGGTGAGCAGCCGTCGCCGGGCGGGGTCGTGCAACGCGAGCGTGCCCGCCTCCCCCGGCATCCGCGACTCCATGACGCAGTAGCTGCCCCCGACATCGCCCGCGCCGAGAATCGTGGGAATCAGGACGGTCCAGTGCGCGATCCGCGCATCGCCGTGCAGCGCGCTGAGCACCTCGGTCTGGCGGCGGAGCCCGGTCGTGCTCCGGACCGTGTCGCAGGCCTTGAGCAGGGCGCCCGGCCCGTCCTCCGGCCGCACGCTGACCACGACCGACTCGGAGCCGCCGGACAGGCGCTCGCGCACCACCCAGCGGTCCGGGTGCTCGACCCCCGCGGTGAGCACCGCATCCGGGCCGACCCGGCGCAGCAACGCCGCACTGCGCAGGGCGTCGACGCGGGTGGCCAGCAGCGGCGGCAGCCAGGGGGCGGTCACGGTGAGGATGACCGCACTCATCACGGACTGCCCGAGCAGCCAGGCGAGCGCGACCCCGGTGATGCCCAGGTAGGGCATGAGCACCCACGACAGCACGATCACGATCATCGAGATGGTCGCCGGGACCCCGAACAACACGCCCATCCGCTGGCGCACCCGCGCCGAGCTCACCGTGGCGGCGGTGATGACGTTGGGGACCGCCGAGAGCGCGATCAGCACCAGCGCGCCCGTGCCGGACTCGACATAGTGCGACCCGAAGATCGACAAGACCAGGGGGCTGGCGAGCACCAGAACCGCCACGACCGGGACGATCAGCGTCAACGCCTTGGTGATCATGGCTTTGCGGGCCGCCTCGAGCCCGCCGGGATCGGCGGCGCTGTGCGCCACCATCGACTGCCCCATCCCCGAGGCGACCAGGTACAGGGCCATCCCGATCTGCCAGACGATCCCGTATGTCGCCGCCGCCTCGGCGCCGAGCCGGGCGAGTACGAGAACCGGCAACCCCATGATCGCGGCCTGCCAGAACACCGCCCCCGCGTAGTCGGCCCGCAGATAGGTCGCGATGGAGCCGAGAGTGATCGGGACGGCCTTGTCGGCGTTCGTGCGGCCGTGCGCCGGCAAGGCCCGCGCCAGCAGCCAGACGGTCACTCCGAGGACGACGATGGCCGTGGCCGCGACCCAGGAGACCGCGATGCCGCCCTGCACCGTGAACCAGGCGGCCACCGCCAGCAGGCCGACCTTCAGCACGGCGAACACCAGGTTCTCCAGCGGGACGAGCCGCGCCTTCCGGATGCCGGTCAGGACGTAGTCCTGAACCGTGAAGATCGCCCACACCGGCGTCGCGAGCATGAAGAACGCGAGCAGGCCCAGCTGGCCGACCGCGGCCAGGAGCTGTGGCGCCCAGATGCGGGCGCCGAGGGCGAACACTCCACCGACCAGTGAGGCGACCACCACGGTGACGAGATAGCCGGCGATGACGAGCCGTCGCGTGGCCGCGCCCGCGACCGGGACGAACCGCAGCAACGCGTAGGTCAGGTTGAGGTGCGCGACACCGCCGAGCATCATCATCGTCGACAGCGCGACCTGGTTGACGCCGACCACATCCGGCGGGAACAACCGCGCGACGACGACCCAATAGATCAGCCCGATACCGGAACTGAGCGCGGAACTGAGCACCAGAGCGAGCCCGTCTCGATGCACCGGGGTCCGCCAGCCGCGTAGCCAGGAGAACCGGCTCCGCGGACCGGAATCCGCGATCGGTGGTCCCGGGACCGGAGTCGTCTCGCCCACCTGCACGAGCGGACCCTAGCAATGTCATGTCGCCCAACGGCCGGAGATGTCCGAAGTACGGCGGGACAGCGACCTATTCAGGTCGATCATGACGAAATGGGTCGATTGCGAGGAATCGGTCCTCGCGTATCGAAATCGGCGGCACGGTCCGGCTTTCCAGCGTCAACGCGTCGAGATAGACGGGCCGGACCGGCAGCGCATCCAGCCTGGTGCGCATCGCCGCCACCGGGTCCGGCCACGGCCTCGCGCAGCCGAACAGAAACGACCATTCGTGCTCGTCGCTGCCCAGATACACCACGCCGTTCGCACCGAAGACGTCATGGAAGCGCCGCCAGGCCGCCCGAAGCGTCTCCGATCGCCACAGCGCCGGGTTGCCCGCCTGGGACACCAGCACACCACCGGGGGCCAGCCGGTCCTTGCAGCGACCCAGGAAATCGGCCGCATAGAGCCGGTTGAGCTGTGCCGCCGGC
This sequence comes from Pseudonocardia hispaniensis, assembly GCF_042658695.1. Taxonomy (NCBI): domain Bacteria; kingdom Bacillati; phylum Actinomycetota; class Actinomycetes; order Pseudonocardiales; family Pseudonocardiaceae; genus Pseudonocardia; species Pseudonocardia hispaniensis. Next base: position 95,710 of record NZ_JBHSQW010000025.1, read on the forward strand.
TCCCCGGGACGTTCGTCGGGCAGATCCACGACGATGATGTCGTAACGGTCGCCCGTGCGTTCCACCCACTGCCGCCCATCGCCGTAGTGCAGGTGCACCGGGCCCTCGTGCCGCTCCGCGGCCGCCAGCGCGTCCGGGGTGTATCCGTAGGGCAGGTGCTGCGCGCACGCCCGCACACAGTCCGGATCGATGTCGACGTGGTCGACGCGGTGGGCGCCCGACCCGACCGCGAGCTCGCTCACCACGCCTTCGCTCGACCCGATCACGAGCACCCGCGCGCACCGCTCGGCGAGCAGGACCGCGGGAACGAACAGCGCCTCGTGATAGGCCAACTGCGTCGCCGCGGCGCTTTGCCGCTCGTCGTCACAGAACAGCGTGACGCCGTGCGCGGTGTCGGCGATGAGTACCCGCTGGTAGGGCGTCGTGGCGCGGTAGCGCACCCGCCCGAGGTCCCAGCGCCGCACGAGGCCGGGGCCGATCGGTTCGGTGACCGTGCGCGCCCCGCCGCCGCGGGCGACGACCTCGAGCCGGGTACCGGTGGCGCCGAGCGCCTCGGCCAGCAGCCGAACCGCGAGCGCGGGGTCGGCGTGCGCGCCGCAGGTGAACACATCGACGTGGGCGGCGCCGTGCTCGGGCCAGGTGTGCACCGAGGCGTGCGACTCGGCCAGCAGCGCCAGCAGCGTCGCGCCCTGCGGGGCGAACTTCTCGGCGACGACCGTGCGGACCGTGGCCCCGGCGGCGACCAACGTCTCGGTCAGGGCCCGGCGCAGCGTCTCGACGTCGTCGAGGACGGCCGGGTCGACACCGGTCAGCTCGGCGAGCACGTGCCGTCCAACAGGGAGCGGGGGCATTCCGGACACGTGCTGGCACCCTACCCCTGTGAGTGCGTAACAGTGTTAGAACACTGTTACGCACTCACAGGGTCAGATGACGTGCACCGACAGGGGCGGGAACCCGTTGAACCCCACCGAGGCGTAGGAGGCGGTGTAGGCGCCCGCGCAGAGCAGGTCGAGGTGGTCCCCCGCACCCAGCGTCAGCGGCAGCGCACACGGTGTGCGCCGGTAGAGCACGTCGTCGCCGTCGCAGGTCGGGCCGGCCAGCACCACCGGACCGCACGGACCGGACCGTCCCGGCACTCGCAACGGATAGTCGATCGCCTCCCCCTCGGTCTCGGCCAGACCCTGATAGCGGCCCGCGTCGAGATAGACCCAGCGCCGGTGGTCCACCCCCGGACGACGCGACACCCGCAGCACCCGGGTCCGCAACACCCCCGCCTCGGCGACGAGCGCCCGCCCCGGCTCCAGCACGAGCTCCACCCCCTCGACGACGCCGGCGCCGACCGCCTCGGCCACCGCGTCGGCCACGGCACGGCCGAACTCCGCGGGCGCACGGACCGTGCTGCGATACGGCACCGGCAGCCCACCGCCGATATCGAGCACCGGGCGGCGCAGCCCCGCCGCGGCTGCCACCCGCAGCGCGGTCCGCACCGCACGGACGTAGGCTGCGGGCCGGACCTGCTGAGACCCGGCGTGGAACGTCACCCCCGCGGCGTGCAGGCCCGCGGACCCGGCCCGGCGCAGCAGCGCCACGGCCTCGCCCGGCAACGCGCCGAACTTGCCGAAGAACCGGGTGGCGGAGCCCGCGTCCGAGACCAGCACCCGGACCAGCACCGAGGCACCCGGCGCGTGCCGCGCGAGATCGGCGAGATCCTCGCGGCTGTCGGTGACGAAGCGGCGGATCCCGGCCGCGTGCGCCGCCGCGGTCGTTGCCGGAGCGCGCACCGGGTTGCCCAGACAGAGGGTTGCCGGGTCCGCGCCCGCGTCGAGGCACAGCCTGATCTCCGGCAGGCTCGCGACGTCGAACCCGGCGCCGAGCGCGACGAGCGTCCGCAGCACCTCGGGTTCGGGGCAGGCCTTGACCGCGTACAGCACCCGCGCGCCCGGGAACGCGGCGGTGAGCGTCACGTACCGGGCCGCGATGACCTCCGGATCGAGCACCAGATACGGGGTCGGCCGGTCGAGGTCGGCGAGGAACGCCGCGAGTCCCGTCGAGACCGCAGCCGGGGCGAGGGCCATACGGCCAAGTGTCGCGGTCGCCTGCCGGCACCGTCCGTCGGCACCGGTGGGCCGCCGGGTGCGAGGTGCGTCACGGCGCGCCGGTCACCAAGGGCCACAAGCCGTCCCCGCCGACGGCGAGCGCCCGGGACCCGAGCTCGTCACTCCACCACGCCTCGCTGCCATCCTCGTCGCGCCAGGCCCACAGCCGCGTCGTCGCCAGCCGCAGCGCATGTTCGCGGGTGAACCCGATCGCCCCGTGCACCTGGTGCGCGATCCGCGCGACGACCCCGGCCGCCTCGCCGGCCCGCACCTTCGCCGCGGCGACGGCGAACGCGGTGCTGTCCGCCCCGAACCCGTCGGTGGCCGCGGTGCGGGCCGCGGCGTCCGTGGCCGCCCCGACCGCGGCCACCTCGGCGGCCGCCAGCGCGAGCTGCTGCTGGATCACCTGGAACCGGCCGATCGGCCGCCCGAACTGGACCCGCTGCCCCGCGTACCGCACCGACTCGGCCAGCGCCGCACGGGCCGCCCCGGCCAGCAGCAGCGCCCGGCCGAGCGCGGCGCGCTGCCGGAACCGGGCCGCCGTCCCCGCCGGGGTCGTGGCGACCGTGCCCGCATCCAGCGTCACCTCGGCGAGGGTCACGGTGTCGCGGGGCTCCTCCGCGACGTTGCTCCCCTCGGTGATCTCCACCGCCGAGGGGGCCAGCACCAGCACGTGGTTCGCGGCCAGCACCACGATCGCGGCAGCGGCCCGAGCCCACGGCACCCGCGGCAGGGCCCCGGACACGGTGACTCGGTCACCGGCCGAGGTGACGGTGAGATCGCCGGCGACCGCGGCGAGCGGCCCGGCCGGAACCTCCAGCCCGGCGGCGTGCGCCAGCCAGCCGGCCAGCAGATCGGTCTCGACCAGCGGCACCCGGGCCGCGTGGGCACCGGCCGACTCGAGCACGATCGCCAGGTCGGTCAGCGAGCCGTCGCTGCCGCCCACGGCCTGCGGCAGGGTCAACCGCGCCAACCCCGCCTGCTCCAGGGTCTGCCACAGCTCGGCGTCGAACCCGGTCGCCGCGCCGGACGCGCCCGCCCGGGCGTCCGCGAAGATCGTCTCCGCGAGGTCACGCAGCTCGAGCTGATGATCGCTGCGCACGTTCGGTTCGCTACTCATCGCAGCCCCAGACCCCGCGCCACGATTCCCCGCAGCACCTCGCTCGTCCCGCCGCGCAGCGTGAAACCCGGTGCATGCAGCACCGCGTCCGCCAGCAGCCGCGGGAACCCCTGCTCGGCGTCCGGATCCGGCGGGATCGACACCAGCAGCCGTGCGGCGTCGATCACCTCGTTCTCGTACCGGGTGCCCAGGTCCTTCACCAGGGCGGCCGCCAGCTCCGGCGCCTGCCCGGACTCCAGCGACCCCGCCACCGCCAGCGACATCCGGCGCAGCGCCCACAACCGGGCCACCAACGCGCCCAGCAGCTGCCGGCGGCCCGCGTCCGGCTCGGTTCCCGCGAGCTCCCCCACCAGGGCGACGAGCAGCGGAAACGTCGACAGGAACCGTTCCGGGCCGGACCGCTCGAACGCCAGCTCGCTGGTCACCTGATGCCAGCCCGCACCGATCTCGCCCAACACCATCGCGTCCGGCACGAAGACCTGGTCGAAGACCACCTCGTTGAAGTGGTGGGCCCCGGTGAGCAGCGGGATGGGGCGGATCGTCACCCCGGGGGCGGTGAGCTCGACGATGAACTGGGACAGCCCGGCATGCCGGTTCGTCTCGTCCCGTGGCGACGTGCGGACCAGCGCGAAGAAGGCATGCGCGCGATGCGCGCCGGAGGTCCACACCTTCGTGCCGGTCAACGACCAGCCCCCGTCGACCCGGTCGGCGCGGGTCCGCACCGACGCGAGGTCCGATCCCGCATCGGGCTCGGACATGCCGATTCCGAAGTAGACCTCGCCGCGGGCGATACCCGGCAGGAACCGCTGCCGCTGCTGCTCGGTACCGAATCGCAGCAGCGACGGCCCGATCTGCCGGTCGGCCACCCAATGCGCCGCCACCGGGGCTCCGGCGGCGAGCAGTTCCTCGGTGACCACGTACCGCTCCAGCGCGGTGCGGCCGTGCCCTCCGTACTCGGTGGGGATCGTCATACCCAGCCAGCCTCGTTTGGCCAGCTCCTTGGAGAAACGCTCGTCCCAGCCGGAGAGCCAGACGTCCGCGCGTGGGTGCCAGGCACCCGCCGCTCGTTCCCCGGCCAGGAACGCCCGAACCTCCGCGCGCAGCGCGGCCGCCTGTTCGGGCAGCTCGATCGGCGGGGGCACCAGGGTGGGCAGCCTCGGCAGCGTGTCGGTCACGGCCCCATTCTCGCCTCCCGCCCGCACCGCCGGTCGGCTGCGACCCACCCGCGGATCGGGGGCTGCACGCGATCGGCTGCGGTGGCAGCATCGCGACCATGACTGATTGCGACCGTGAGCAGGCCGTCCTCGACGACGTTCCGAAGGACCTGCTGATCGGTGGCCGCTGGCGGGCGGCGGCGTCGGGCAGGACCGTGCCGGTCGAGGATCCGGCGACCGGCAAGGCGCTCTGCGAGGTCGCCGACGCCGGACCCGAGGACGGCATGGACGCCCTCGCGGCCGCCGCCGCGGCCCAGGACGGCTTCGCCGCGATGCCCCCGCGCGAGCGCGGCGAGATCCTCCGCCGGGCCTACGAGATGATCACCGAGCGGGTCGACGACCTCGCGCTGCTGATGACGTGCGAGATGGGCAAGCCGCTCGCCGAGTCCCGCGCCGAGATCACCTACGCCGCCGAGTTCTTCCGCTGGTTCGCCGAGGAGGCGGTCCGGATCGACGGGGGCTACGCCGTCTCGCCCAACGGCGCGAACCGGTTCCTGCTCATGAAGCAGCCGGTGGGCGTGTGTCTGTTGATCACCCCGTGGAACTTTCCGCTGGCGATGGGCACCCGCAAGATCGGGCCGGCGGTCGCGGCCGGGTGCGCGATGGTGATCAAGCCGGCCACCCAGACCCCGCTGTCGATGCTGGCGCTGGGTGCCATCCTGGCCGAGGCCGGGCTGCCCGACGGCGTCCTCAACATCATCACCACCAGCGACGCGGGCGGGGTGATGGAGCCGCTGATCCGCGACGGCCGGGCCCGCAAGCTGTCGTTCACCGGGTCGACCGCGGTGGGCCGCAAGCTGCTCGAGCAGGCCGCGGACAAGGTGCTGCGGACCTCGATGGAGCTCGGTGGCAATGCGTCGTTCCTGGTGTTCGACGACGCCGACCTCGACGCGGCGGTCGACGGCGCGATGCTCGCCAAGATGCGCAACATGGGTGAGGCCTGCACGGCGGCCAACCGGTTCCTGGTGCAGCGCCCGGTGGCCGAGGCGTTCGCGACGAAGCTCGCCGAGCGAATGGGCGCGCTGCAGGTCGGGCGCGGCACCGAGGACGGTGTGCAGGTCGGCCCGCTCATCGACGCCGCGGGGCTGGCGAAGGTCGTCGAGCTGGTCTCCGACGCGGTCGCGCATGGGGCCGGCGTGCGGATCGGCGGGGAGCCGCTCGGCGGGCCGGGGCACTTCTACCGGCCCACCGTGCTCACCGACGTGCCCCGGCAGTCGCGGCTCAACACCGAGGAGATCTTCGGCCCGGTTGCGCCGATCAGTGTGTTCGACGACGAGGCCGAGGCGCTCGCGGCGGCCAACGCCACGGAGTTCGGACTGGTCAACTACGTGTTCACCGACGACGTCAACCGGGCGCTGCGGGTCTGCGAGGGGCTGGACAGCGGCATGGTGGGACTGAACACCGGTCTGGTGTCCAACCCCGCCGCACCGTTCGGCGGGGTCAAACAGTCGGGCCTCGGGCGTGAGGGCGGATCGGTCGGGATCGAGGAGTTCCTCGAGCTCAAGTACGTGGCCGTGGGCCTCCGGGGCTGACCGGCTCCAGACGCCGGGCGCGCGGTCAGCCGGGTCCCGGGG
>NZ_JBHSQW010000025.1:101723-146960 GCF_042658695.1 Pseudonocardia hispaniensis
ATCGTCGCCATGGCCGTGACCGGACCACCGCAGGCGCGGCGTAGCTCGTTGTGGATCGCGCCGTGTGGCTTGTTCGTCCGGTGGTGGTACATCGCGACGAGCGTGTTGAGCTCCTTGCGCAGGCTGTGCAGCCGTTCGCGCACCGAGACCTCCCGGCGCGGCGCCTGCGGCTCGGGCGTCGGCATCGACCCGGCCCGCGCACCCGACCGCGCACCGCGCGCCAACCATTCCCGCTGCCGCTGATTGAGCAGCGTGCGCACCTGCTCCGGCTCGAGCAACCCCGGCAGTCCCAGATAGTCCTCCTCGTCGGCGCTGAACGAGGTGCCCTCGTAGATGAGCTGGTCGAGCTCGGCGTCGGCGTGCAGCGCGGTGAAGGGCTTCTCCTCCTCCCCCGGCTCGTCCTGACGACGCTGCGCGGCGGCGAGCTCCTCGTCGTTCCAGCGCTCGTCGGCTCGCTGCGGCCTGCCGAGCACGTGGTCGCGCTCGACCTCCAGCTCGCTGGCCAGCCCCAGCAGCACCGGCACGCTCGGCAGGAAAACCGACGCGGTCTCCCCCGGCCGACGTGAGCGGACGAATCGGCCGATCGCCTGGGCGAAGAACAGCGGCGTCGACGCGCTCGTCGCGTACACCCCGACGGCCAGCCGCGGGACGTCGACCCCCTCGGACACCATCCGGACCGCGACCATCCACCGGTCATCCGAGTCGGCGAAGCGGGCGATCCGGTCCGAGGCGCCGCGCTCGTCGGACAGCACGACCACCGGCGGCGCGCCGGCCACCCGGTGGAGAATCTCCGCATACGCCCGCGCGGTCGCCTGGTCGGACGCGATGACGAGGCCACCCGCGTCGGGCATGCCGCCCGCCCGGTGCCCCGACAGCCGCCTGTCCGCGGCCTCGAGCACCGCGGGGATCCACTCGCCCCCCGGGTCCAGTGCGGTCCGCCACGCCCGCGCTGTTTGCTCCGCGGTCATCGGCTCGCCAAGCCGGGCGGTGACCTCCTCCCCCGCGCTGGTCCGCCAGCTCGACGTCCCGGAGTAGGCGAGGAACACCACCGGCCGGACGACGCCGTCGGCGAGCGCCTCGGCGTAGCCGTACGAATGGTCGGCACGGCTGCGCAGCGCCCCCTCGGCGTCGGCCTCGTACTCGACGAACGGGATCGGGTTGTCGTCACTGCGAAAGGGCGTCCCGGTGAGGGTGAGCCGACGGCTGGCCGGGTCGAACGCCTCCTGGACCGCGTCCCCCCAGGTCCGGGCGTCGCCCGCGTGATGCACCTCGTCCAGGATCACCAGTGTGCGCCGGGTCTCGGTACGCGCCCGGTGCAGCATCGGGTGGGCGGCCACGCCCGCGTAGGTCACCGCGATACCCGTGTAGTCCGACGACGTCGCACCCGCCGAGTTGCGGAACTCCGGGTCCAGGGCGATCCCGGCCTGCGCCGCCGCGCTCGCCCACTGGTACTTGAGGTGCTCGGTCGGCGTGACGACGGTCACCGCATGGACCGTCCGATCGGCCAGTAACTCGGCCGCCACCCGCAGCGCGAATGTGGTTTTCCCCGCACCCGGGGTCGCGACCGCCAGGAAGTCCCGCGGCCGCCTGGCCAGGTACCGGGCGAGCGCGCTGCGCTGCCAGGCCCGCAGGGGACGGTCGGCGACGGTGCTCGCGCTACTGTTCTCGGCGGCCTGCGACACACAACTCCCTGGTCGGACGGATACATCACTGAGTCCGGCCACGCGACGGCGCGGGGCTCGACGGGCTCCGCGCGGTCGACCCGGGGGGTCGGCACACAGGCCGTGGTCAGGGTAGCCGGACGGATCTTCCGGCGTGTCGTGACCCGGCCGCGGCGCAGCGGACCACCGGCGGTGGTCCATCCTGGAGAGGCGATGGCGACCGAGACGAGCCCGGACACGGCCGGCAGCCCGACCGCCGAGGGGCGGGCCGACGGGCTGTCCCCGCCGTGGCGCCGCAAGCGCGGCCTGCTGCGGGTCCTTCGGCGCACCGTGGTCAAGGCATGGGACGACGGCATCTTCTCGATGTCCGCCCAGACCGCGTTCTGGCAGGCCCTGTCGCTGCCACCGCTGTTGCTGGCGCTGCTCGGCTCACTCGGCTACGTGGGAGGCTGGTTCGGCCCGGCCACCGTGCAGATCGTCGAAGGCAAGATCATCCAGTTCTCGCGGCGGGTGTTCACCCCCGAGGTCGTCGACCAGATCATCGCGCCAACGGCGGCAAGCATCCTGACCAAGGGCCGTGCCGACGTCGTCTCGATTGGCTTTGTGATCTCGCTGTGGGCGGGATCCTCGGCGATCTCCGCGATCGTCGACTCGATCACCCAGGCGCACAACCAGAACGAGGTGCGACATCCGGTCTGGCAGCGCATCTTCTCCCTGCTGATCTACCTGTTCGCACTCGTCGTCGCGGTGTTCACGCTGCCGCTCGTGGCGCTGGGTCCCGATCTGCTGCCCCAGGTGCTCCCTGAGTCGTGGCGGCCGACGGCCGTCTCGATCGTCGACGCCTTCTACTACCCCGGTGTCGGGCTGCTGCTCGTGCTGGTGCTCACCACGCTGTACAAGGCCGCGCTGCCGCACAGCCTGCCGTGGCGGCGACTACTGCCCGGTGCACTCCTGGCCATGGTGGTGTTCATCGTCTCGACGACCGGGCTACGCATCTACATCGCCGTCATCACCAGCACCGGCTACACCTACGGGGCGCTGGCCACGCCCATCGCGTTCCTGCTGTTCGCGTTCCTGCTCGGGTTCTCGATCGTGCTCGGCGCGCAACTCAACAACGCGATCGAGGAGATCTGGCCTGCCCGGCCGACCCGGCGCCAGCGCCGCCTGCAGCGGCTGCTGTCGATGCGCCGGATCGCCGCCCGGCGTGCGGCGGCGCAGACCCTCCAGATGCCCCGCGAGGCCCCGCCCGCCCGCGTCACGCCGACGGGCGAGCCCCTGCTGACCGGCGCGGGCGACGATGGTCAGTGACGGGCCAGGGCCGTGCCGGTCGACCCTGGCACGGATGGCTCAGTCGCCGGGCGGCATCGACTCGTAGATCTTCTTGCAGTCGGGGCAGACCGGCGAGCCGGGCTTGGGCGACTTGGTGACCGGGAAGGTCTCTCCGCACAGCGCCACCACGAGGTTACCCATGACGGCGCTCTCGGCGATCTTCGCCTTCTTCACGTAGTGGAACATCGTGGGCTCGTCGTCACCCGTCGAATCCGTGCCCTCGGGGCGGGTGTCGACATCAGGCAGCGTCTGGGTAGCCATGTCGTCCATGATGCCGTACGTGCCCCGCTCCGTCCCCTCGCCCGTCACCTCGCCTGCCCTCGCTCCGGAGGTCGCCGCCGCGCTCGCCGAGGGCCGCGCACTGGTCGCGCTCGAGAGCACGCTGCTCGCCCACGGTCTCCCGGCACCGCTGAACAGATCCGCCGCGGACGCGCTGGAGGCCGCGGTCCGAGCGCATGGCGCTGTCCCGGCGACGATCGCGGTCCTGGATGGACAGCCCCGGGTCGGGCTCGATGCGACCCAGCTCGACCGGGTGTGCGCCGGCCACCTGGACAAGCTCTCGGTCCGTGACCTCGGGGCGGCCGTCGGGCTGGGCCGCAGCGGCGCGACCACCGTCGCGGCGACGGTCACCCTCGCCGCTGCGGCCGGTATCGAGGTGCTGGCCACCGGCGGGCTCGGCGGGGTGCATCGCGATGGCGGTACCAACCGCGGATCCTGGGACATCTCGGCCGATCTGCCCGCGCTGGCCCGCACCCCCGTCCTCGTGGTGTGTTCGGGGGTCAAGTCGGTCCTCGACGTCGCGGCGACCCTGGAGGTGCTGGAGACCGAGTCCGTTCCGGTGCTCGGCTACCGCACCGATGCGTTCCCCGGGTTCTACCGGCGCGACTCCGGTCATCCGGTGCCGTGCCGGGTCGACACCCCGGAGCAGGTGGCGGCGGTGTGGCGGGCGCACCGGGCGCTCGGGTCAGGCCTGGTGCTCGCCCAGCCCGTCCCCGCCGCATCCGAGCTCGACGGCGCGCTGCACGACCGGTTGCTGGCCGAGGGGCTCGCCCTGGTCGCCGAGCGCGGAGTCACCGGTAAGGACGTCACGCCGGCGCTGCTTCGGCATTTCCACACCGGTAGCGGCGGGGCAAGTCAAGCGGCGAACCTCGCGCTGGTCAGCGCCAATGCCGAACTCGCCGCGAAAGTCGCTCGTCAGCTCGCCCTGTGAGTGCGTAACAGTGTTAGAACACTGTTACGCACTCACAGGCCGCCCTCGACTGCGCCGTCGGGACGCGACTCCAGTTCGGGGCGGTGGCGGCGGAGGCGGCTCGGCCGCTCGGCCTTGCGCGGCAGCCGGTCGTTCGCGACGATCACCGCGATCCACGGCAGCGGGATCGACAGCACCAGCAGGGTCACCGCGAGCCACGGGATCTGGTAGAAGACCGCGGCCAGGATCATGAACGGTAGCCGCAGGCCCCACAGAATCTTGTACCGGTGCTTGCGGACCTCGATCTCCTCCTCGTGGGACATCGCCGCGTCCGTGATCAGGACTGCTTCAGGCTTTCGCTGCGGGTCGGACACGACCCCTCCTCGCTGACGCTTCTCGGCGTTGTGATCGACGGTGCCGCACCGGTCGGCCCTACCGGCGACGTACCGGACACCATCGTGTCACCCGCCGCCCCGTCGCGCAGGCTGGGTACCCGTCGCGGCGAGGATGGCGACGAGCTCGGCGGCGGTCCGCGGCCGACCGGGCAGGCCCAGGCCCTCGAGCAACAGGCGCACCGCGGGGGCCCAGGCAGGCCCGAGCCGCGCCGCGGCGAGCAGCACCGGATCGCCGAGTGCCTCCTCCACCCCGGCCACCTGGACCCGCCGCTCCGCCACCACCGCGACCTCGTCGGCCCATCGGTAGGCGAGGTCGACGTCGTGGGTGGACAGCACCAGCGTGGTCCCGGCCGCATGCAGCTCCGCGAGGGTCGTCATCAGTTCCTCGACGCCGGCGGGATCGAGGCCGGCGGTCGGCTCGTCGAGGATCAGCAGCCGCGGGCGCATCGCCACCGCACCGGCGATCGCCACCCGCTTGCGCTGGCCGAACGACAGTAGGTGGGTGGGGCGGTCGCCGAGGTCGGCGATGCCCAGCGCGTCGAGCGCGGCCGCGACCCGGGCGCGCACCTGCTCACCCGGCAACCCCAGGTTGACGGGCCCGAACGACACGTCCTGATACACGCTCGCGGCGAAGAGCTGGTCGTCGGGGTCCTGCAGGACGAGCTGGACCTGGCTGCGCAGGTCGGCGAGGCCCCGGCGGGTCCGCCGGATCGGGACGCCGTCGAGCAGCACCTGTCCGGCCGTCGGCGCGAGCGCACCGACCAGCAGGCGGAACAACGTGGTCTTGCCGCCCCCGTTCGGGCCGAGCACGGCGAGCCGCCGCCCGGCGTACAGGGCCAGGTCGGCTCCGTCGAGGACCAGCCGGTCGGGGTCGTAGCCGAAGCGCAGCCCGCGCGCGGCCAGCACCGGTGGGGTCACGCCACCACCCCGCGCAGCGCCAGCGTCGCGGCGACCACCGTGCCCAGCAGCACCGCGGAGCCCGCGACGAACGGGCGCGACACCGGTCGCTGTTCCACCTCGATCCGCAGCGATCCGGTGTACCCGCGCAGCGCCAGACCGGCCTCCAGCCGCCGCGCCCGGTCGAAGGCCCGCACGAAGATCGCGCCGCCCTGGCCGGCCAGCGACCGGTACGACGTCGCCCACGTCCGGAATCCGAGCCTGCTGGCCTGTGCCTCACGCACCGCGTGCACCGAGTCGAGCAGCAGGAACAGCATCCGGTACATCAGGGCCGCGACCTCGGTGACCGCCGCCGGCACGCCGAGCCGGGTGAGCCGGGGCAGGGTGTCCGCCAGCGGCGTCGTCGCGGCGAACAGCAGCAGGCTCAGCAGTGCCGCCGTCGCCCGCGCGGCCAACCCGAGCGCCATCGGCAGCCCACTGGGCTCGAACCGGATCCACGGTCTGCCCCCTACCGCGACCAGCAGCGGCAGCGAGCCGACCGCGACGAACCCCAGTGGCACCGACAGCACCCGCCACGCCTGCCGCGGCCGCACCCCGGCCGGACCGAGCAGCAGTGCACCCGCGACGACACCGACGATCAGCGCCCCCGGCCACGGCGGCAGTGCCACGGCGCAGGCGAGCAGCCCGAGCGACAGGAACGCCTTCTCCCCCGGGTGACGGGGCCGCCACCGGTTGGTGTAGGCGGCGGCGTCGAGCGGCAGCATCAGCTCTCGGCGGTCGTGTCGGACTCGCGACGCAGCCGCCGCTTGGTGCGTGCCACACCGAAGTAGTAGCCGAGGACCCCGGCGCCGATCGCGGCCTGCAACGCGAACAGCCCCGAGGTCACCTCCGCCGACGGCTCGAACAGCGCCGTGGCCCAGGGCCGGTAGTCCGGGTGGTCGGCGGCGATCCGCTGCGCGGCGAGTTCATCGGCGCCACCGAACTCACCGCCCACGACCATCAGCGGCACCGCGGCCAGCAGGATGACCCCGAGCACCAGCAGCCAGTTGACCAGCGTTGCGCGCGTCACGCCACGACCTTCTTCTCCGAGGCGGGCCGCAGCAGGCCGAGCCGAGTCAGTTCAGCCGGGCTGACCCTGGTCAGCAGCCGGACGATGAGCACCGTGAGCAGGCCCTCGCTGATGGCCAGCGGAATCTGGGTGATCGCGAAGATCGAGCCGAACTTCACCACCGCGCCCGGCACACCCGAGGTGAGGTCCGGGAATGCGAGTGCGAGCTGGATACTCGTGACGCAGTAGGTGGCCAGATCGCCCAGCGCCGCGGCGAGAAAGACCCCCACGGCGAGGCCGCCACCGAGCCGCCGGGTCAGCCGGTAGGTGCCGTAGGCGACCCATGGACCGACGATGGCCATGGAGAAGACGTTGGCGCCCAAAGTCGTCAGGCCGCCGTGTGCCAGCAGGGTGGCCTGGAAGAACAACACGATCGTGCCGAGCAAGGCCATCACCGGTGGCCGGAACAGCACCGCGCCCAGTCCGGTTCCGGTCGGATGGGAGCACGAGCCGGTGACCGACGGAATCTTCAGTGCGGACAGCACGAAGCTGAACGCCCCGGCGGCACCGAGCAACAGCTTCGACTCGGGATCGGTGCGGACCTGGCGGACCACCGCGCGGGCGCCGTGAACGACGAACGGCGCCGCGGCCACCGTCCACGCCACGGCGTGCAGCGGCGGCAGGTAGCCCTCGGCGATATGCATGGGTACTCCTCAGGTCCGCGACGATGTCGCCCGGCCCGGACCCTACGACGCACACCGCCCGGGATTCAAGAATGAACATCTCATCAGTTGTCCTCAGATGCGGGCGACGCGGGAGCGGTCAGGAGGACGCGAGGTGTTCCTCCGGAACATCGGAATGGTCCTCGGCATGATCGTCGACGGGCCCGTGGGCGTGCAGCCGCATCGGACGAACGACCTCGGCGGACACGACCTCGAGCAGGAGCTTCGCCAGCCCGCCCGCGATCCGGTAGCGCACCAGCCGGCCCTCGCGATGCGCGGTGACCATCCCGTGCGCGCGCAGCAGCCGCAGCGCATGCGAGACGGCGCTGTCGCTCATCCCCACGGCGACGGCCAGATCCGACACGCACAGATCACCGGCATGGTGCAGCGCGAGCAGGATGCTCAGCCGGTTGACCTCACCCAGCGCGTCCAGCACGGTCGCGGCCTGCTGCAACCGCTCCCCGTCGGCGAGCACGGCAGTGGCGTCGCACACCTGATCCGGGTCGATGACCCGGAGCCCGCGGCGTGTGGTCGGGACCCTGTGCACGACCATGATGTTATCTCTTCCGAACGGTGCTCCCGGCCGAGACCGACCCGGCCTTGGCGGCCTGCTTGTACTCGCGCACCCGAACGAGCGTGTCCGCATCGACGACATCGGCGACCGAGCGGTGCACGCCGTCCTCGCCGTAGTCACCCGCGGCCTCCCGCCAACCCGGCGGCGTGACCCCGCGCTGCTTACCCAGCAGCGCGGTGAAGATCTGCGACTTCTGGGTGCCGAACCCGGGCAGCGCGGCGATCCTGTGCACCAGCTGGTGGCCGCTGTCGACGGCAGCCCAGATCGCGGTGACGTCGCCGGCGTAACGATCGATCAGGGCCACGGCCAATGCCTGGACGCGCTGGGCCATCGACCTCGGGTAGCGGTGCAGCGCGGGCGGGGTGCGGAAGAGGTGGGCCAGGCCCTCGGGGTCGTATCCGGCGAGCTCATGTGCGTCGAGCTGATCGCGGCCGAGCCGGCGAGCGAGCTCGGCGGGCGCGGCGAAGGCGCGCTCCATCGGGACCTGCTGGTCGAGCAGCATTCCGATGAGCAGCGCCAGCGGGTCGCGGTCGAGCAGGGCGTCGGCGTCGGCGTCCTGGGCCAGGCAGAGGCTCACGATCGCGAGCCTATCGAGGCGCCCGGGACCATCCGCCCCCGATCAGGGAGGATGACACGGTGCTCCCCCGGTTGTCGTCCGGTCTCGCGCATCGACTGCGCGGCCTCTTTCTCGACCACGGCTACACGATCGGCGGCGTTCACGCGCTGCTCGGCTCGCAGGCGCATGCGGCGCTGAGCCGCGGCGAGCCCGAGGCCGCGTTCCGCGCCACCCGCGGCGGGGGCGAGCTCGGGGTGCTCGTCCGGCTCCTGCTGCTCGGCGGCGCGGAGCCGGAGCCCGCCGTCGCCGCGGCGCTGGGTCGCCCGTCCGACCTGGTGGCGGCCGGGCTGCTGCGGGAGACCGCAGACGGCCTGGTCGCCGCCCTGGACGTGCGCCCCTACGGTGAGGACGCGGGTGACGACAACGCGCCCGGCGGGGACGCATGGTGGGTGGTCTCCGATCTCGACGCCCCCTCCGCCCGGCAGGACCGCGACCACGTCACGGGCGTGGGCGGTGCGTCGCTGAGCCTTGCGACGGCAACCGTGCGCCGCCGCGTCGGCGGCGTGCTCGACCTCGGCACCGGATGCGGGGTGCAGGCGCTGCACGCCAGTCGGCACGCCGACGTCGTCGTGGCCACCGATATCGCGCCGCGGGCACTCGCGATGGCGGCCGCGACGTTCGCGCTCAGTGCGGTCGAGGTCGAACTGCTCGCAGGTCGGTGGCTGGAACCGGTCGCCGACCGCAAGTTCGACCAGATCGTGTCGAACCCGCCGTTCGTCCCGGGACCAGCACGCGTCGACTACGTCTACCGCGACTCCGGGCAGGCCGGAGACGCCGCGCTGGCCGTCCTGCTGGGCACGCTGTCGAGCAGGCTCGTCCCGGGCGGCATCGCCCAGCTGCTGGGGTCGTGGCTGCATGTGCGCGGACAGAGCTGGCCCGACCGGGTGCGCGACTGGCTTCCTCCCGGCTGCGACGCCTGGATCCTGCAGCGCGAGGTCGTCGACCCGGCGATGCACGTCGGCACCTGGCAGCGCGACGCGGGGCTCGACCTCGGCTCGCCGCAGGCCAGGGCGCTGGCGTCGGACTGGCTGGACTGGTTGGAACGCGAGCGGGTCGAGGCCATCGGGTTCGGTCACATCCTGCTGCGCCGCACCGACGCGACCCCGACCGTCGTGGTCGAGGACCTGCCCGGCGAGTTGGCCGACCCGCTCGGTGTCGAGGCCGCAGGCTGGTTGGACCGGGTGGAGTGGCTGCGCCTGCACCGCTCGGACGAGGCGCTGCTCGGGGCGCGCCTGGCCCTCACCCCGACCGCCGTGCTGGAGCGCTACAGCACCCCGGGCGGAGATACCGGCTGGGCCGACGCCGGCGCGACGCTCGTTCGTGGCGACGGACCGCGTTGGCGCCACGAGGTCGACGAGCCCGCCGCCGCGCTGCTGGCCGGCTGTCGCGGCGAGCTGCCGCTCTCGGAGCTGATCGCGCTGCTGTCGTTCGCCCTCGACCGGCCGTACGACGCCATGGTGGCCGCGACGCTGCCCGCCGTGCGCGAGTTCGTCCGGCACGGCGTACTGCTTCCCGTCGACGGGTGCGGCCCGGTGAGTGCGTGACCGTGCCGGGACACCGGCACGCACTCACCGGGGATCACGCGTCGACCTGCACGAGGCCCATCACCTCGGTGCGCCAGTCCTCGTACTGCTTCGCGCTCACCTGTTCGCCCGGTTCGACGACCGGCCGGGCCGTCGGATCCTCCCCGCCGCGGAGCGCGAAGCGGACGATCTCGAGATCGGTCCGGGCCCCGTTGACCACCGTCACGGCCACTCCGTACGGGGCGAGCTCGGCCCGCGTCGCATGGGCGAGAACGTGCAGCAGCGCAAGCCGCGAGCGCTCGTCATCCGGGAGGGCGCCGGACCTGGGCGTGTTCCCCGAGACCAGCACGACGGTCGTCGCCCTGGTCAGCACGGGCACCAACCGTTCGACCAGCGCGAACCGGCCGAGCAGACCCACTGACAGGAACGAGCGCACCCGCCCGACGAGGTTCTCTCCGGCGGGCTGCACGACCACCGGCAGCTGGACGTAGTAGTCGACACCGGCCTCGAGGTCGAGCGCGGCGAACTCGGCCACACTCGCCGCCGTGACGACCTCCAGGTTCTCGGCCGCCAGCCGCTCGGCCACCCGCTTGGCTCGTTCTCCCGACCCGCTCACCAATGCACGCGCCACATGCCAGACCCTAGCGCCGCGCGCCACAGCGGCTGGCACGACAACGGCCCCGCACGGTCCGGGAAACGGACGAGCGGGGCCGCGGGCCGCCGGCGAACGTCAGCTCTTGGCCTGCGCGGTCCGCGCCGCGCCGCCCTTGGCGCCGGTCCCGTCGGTGGCCGGTGCCGGCTTCTCGGTGGCGGTCGCCGTCCTCGGCGGGGCGTCGGCCTTCACCGTCTGGGCGGTGACCGACTCAGCAGCCCGTGCGGCCTGGTCGGTGACGGCCTCGACGGCGTCCGCGCTGGCGCTGAACAGGGTGTGCGCGAGCTGCCGCTGGCGGGCGAGGACCTTCTCCGCGAAGTCGAAGGTGCAGTCGACCATGGCATGCGCGTCCGGCAGCGACGGCTGGGTACCGGTCAGGTTGCCGGTGTAGGACTGCACGGTGTCGGCCCAGGCGTGCACGGCCGTGGTGACGGCTTCCTGGCTGCGCTTGGCGAGGCCGATGAACTGGTCGGTAGCCACGATCATCTACTCGTCCCTTCTGGCTCGGAGTGGGTGTCCGCTGCCAAAAGTATGCACCCGTGATAAGTATGTCAATCACGCCGGGTGTGACCCTGGTCGTTCGACGAAGCTGCGGTACACCCCGAGCAGTGCGGCCTTCTGATCCTCGGACAGCCGCGGATCGGCCCGGATGGCATCCTCCGTGGACCGTGGGACGCTCGCGGCCGTCTCCTCCCCGACGCTCGTGGCCGCGCCGTTGCCCTGCGTTCGCTCCGCTCCGACCCAGCCGGCCTGCTTGAGCAGTTGCTCGGTGGTCAGCTGAAGTGCGTCCGCGATCGAGTGCAGGACCTTCAGCGACGGCTGGTGCAGCCCACGCTCGATCTGCGAGAGATAGGCGTTGGACACGCTGGTCATCGAGGCCATTTCACGCAGCGACAGCTTCGCCATCTGTCGTTGCGCACGGATGAACCCGCCGAGGGCATTGACCTGGGCCGACCACATCTGGTCCGCCGCCCTGGCCGCCTCGTCCTCGGCTCGCGACTTGCTCATGCTGCGCCACCCTGACCCATGACCGGATTCTCCCGCCCTGCCCACCACGACGTCGCCCCGGGCTTGCGGCCCGTCGCGGCACCGACTCGCGGCGACCCGACAGCCAACCTCTACTCCCCGGTAACTTCCCCTATTGCTTGAGATACAAACCAAATCTACTGTCTGAACACCCGGACATCCAGCCAATCAGGCATGACCGACGATGAGGCGATCACATGACCAGAATCGTGGACTTTCCCGAGGAAACCGGGGCAGCTCCGCGCCTCGAGGCACGCGAGCCGCTTCATTTTCTGCTCGGCTATCACACCGCCAACGCCGCCCGCAGCATCACCGAGATCTCCCGCGCCGCGGCAGCCGCCTGGGTGGACGCGCTCACCCGGGCCGGCACGCCGCTCGACGCCGCGAGCCGCGGGGTTCGGTGGTGGACGGCAATGCTGGACCGCCGGTGCCCGACCTGGAACCTCGCCAACGAGATCGTGCTGCGCACCCCGTTCGCACACCTCCGCGACTTCACCGCCGACAACCACCGCAGCGACGCCGTGGTCCCCACCCTGGTGCTGCCGCCGCAGGCCGGCCACTCCTCCACCGTCGTCGACTTCTCGCCGCAGCAGAGTCAGCTCCGGGTCATCCGGGCGGCCGGGCTGACCCGGCTCTACGCCCTGGAGTGGCGACCGGCGACGTCCGCCACCCGGCACATCACCATCACCGACTATCTCGAGGTCATCGATCGATCGGTGGACCGGATGGGCGGTCGGGCGAATCTCATCGGCGACTGTCAGGGTGGCTGGCTCGCCGCGATCTATGCCGCGCTGTACCCCCATCGGGTGCACACCCTGACCCTCGCAGGCGCTCCGATCGACTTCCACGCGGGCGACTCCGTCATCGCCGCCTCGAC
The DNA here is from genome assembly GCF_042658695.1 of Pseudonocardia hispaniensis. Lineage (NCBI taxonomy): Bacteria > Bacillati > Actinomycetota > Actinomycetes > Pseudonocardiales > Pseudonocardiaceae > Pseudonocardia > Pseudonocardia hispaniensis. The sequence goes on from NZ_JBHSQW010000025.1 coordinate 114,233, forward strand.
GATTGCGCTCACCCGCGCATTCGGGCTGGCGCCCTATCGGGCGCTGGTCGGGCTCGGCGGGGGCAACATGCCCGGCCGCGCGGTGCTGGGCAGCTTCATCCACATCCAGCCCCATACCGAGCTGGCCCGGCAGCTGCAGCTGCTGGAGAACATCGAGGACCCGGCCCACGTCGAGCGCTACCGCCACTTCGAGGACTGGTTCAAGTACACCCAGGACATCCCGGGCGCGTTCTATCTGTGGCTGGTCGAGCAGCTCTTCTGGCGCAACCGGCTCATCTCCGGCGACCTCGTCGTCGACGGACACCGGGCCGACCTCGCCGCGATCACCTGTCCGCTGTTCCTGCTGGCCGGCGAGACCGACCACATCACGCCGCCGCCGCAGGTGTTCGCCGCCGCCGAGGCCGTCCGCACCCCGCGCGAACAGATCCTGCTGCGTACCGCGAACGGTGGACACCTCGGGCTGTTCATGGGACGCGACGCGCTGGCGCACGACTGGCCGCCGATGCTTGCGGCGATCCACCGGATGTCCCTGCCCTGAGGCGGGGGTGACGAGTTCCACGGCATTACGTCGAGCGGATGAGCCGGGAACGGGAACGTTTCCCCGCCGGTGCACGTTCATTCGGGTGAGAGCCCGGACCGTGCTCGCTACCGCGTTCCGTCCGGTCGCGCAGGGGGAGGAACCAGATGACAGCGCCGAAGACCATTCCCGGACAGCGCAACGCGCTCGACAACGCACCGGCCGCCGAGCTGTCCGCGGAGGACCTCGACGCCCAGAGCCCGGCCGCCGATCTCGTCCGCGTGTACCTCAACGGTATCGGAAAGACACCGCTGCTGACCGCCGCCCAGGAGGTCGAGCTGGCCAAGCGGATCGAGGCCGGCGTGTTCGCCAAGCACGTGCTGGACCGCGCGGCCGAGAACGACACCGAGCTCGACTCCGAGTACGCCGCCGACCTGCGCGCCATCGCCCGCGACGGGGAGCGGGCCCGCAACCACCTGCTGGAGGCCAATCTGCGCCTCGTGGTGAGCCTGGCCAAACGCTACACGGGCCGCGGGATGCCGCTGCTGGACCTCATCCAGGAGGGCAACCTGGGGCTGATCCGCGCCGTGGAGAAGTTCGACTACGCCAAGGGTTTCAAGTTCTCCACCTACGCCACGTGGTGGATCCGCCAGGCCATCACCCGGGGCATGGCCGACCAGGCCCGCACGATCCGGTTGCCGGTGCACCTGGTCGAGCAGGTCAACAAGCTGGCCAGGATCAAGCGAGACCTGCACCAGCGCCTCGGCCGCGAGGCCACCCACGAGGAGCTGGCCGCGGAGTCGGGCCTGGCGGTGGAGAAGATCGCCGACCTGCTGGATCACGCTCGCGACCCGGTGAGCCTCGACATGCCGGTGGGCTCGGAGGAGGAGGCCCCGCTCGGTGACTTCATCGAGGACAGCGAGGCCACCGACGCGGAGAACACGGTCATCTCCCACCTGCTGCACGACGACCTGCGGCGAGTGCTGTCCACGCTGGACGAGCGCGAGCAGAACGTGATTCGGCTGCGCTACGGCCTGGACGACGGCCAGCCGCGCACGCTCGACCAGATCGGTCGCACGTTCGGGCTTTCCCGCGAGCGGGTCCGGCAGATCGAGCGCGAGGTCATGGCCAAGCTGCGGATCGGCGAACGCGCCGACCGGCTGCGCGCCTACGCCAGCTGAGCCGGTCTGCGTCGGCCGAGCGGGAGCGCGCTCAGCCGGGGTTCCCGAGCCGCGCCGACACCTCCCGGGCGGCGTCGACAACGTCGTGGGCGACCGCCTCGATCAGCTGCGGGGACATCCGGAACCGCGGTGCGGACAGCAGCACCGCGGCCACCTGCTCGCCACGGTGGTCGCGGACGCCCGCGGCGATACCCACCTCCTCGATCGAGGTGCGGCCGTTGTTGACCGCATACCCCTGGACCCGAACCTCGTCCAGGCCGCGCAGGACCCCTTCGATGGCCTGCTCGTCGCCGGCGCCGCCGCGAAGGCCCCGCTCGATGAGCTGACGCACCTCGCCCGGCGGTAACCCGGCGAGGAAGACCTGTACCGAGGCGCTCTCGTAGGTGTCGTAGCGGGTCCCGATCGCCGCGGTGTGCTTGACCTGCTGAGGACTGGCCACCTGCTCCACGACCACGGCCTCGTGGCCGTTCCACACCATCAGCGCGGAGGTCTCCCGGCTGCGCCGGGTCAGCCGCTCCAGCGCGGGACTCGCGGCCCGGCGCACATCGAGGTCCGCCAGCAGCGGACCGGCGAGTGTCAACAGTCCGAGCCCGAGCCGGAAACGGCCGCTCGCAGAGTCGCGCTCGACATACCCGGCGTGTTCGAGGGTGGCCAGGATCCGCGACACGCTGCTCTTGTGCATGTCGACCTTGCGAGCGATCTCGGTGACGCCGAGGACCGGCTCCTCGATCGAGAACGCCGCCATCACGCGCAGGCCGTTGAGCAGGACCGATGTGGAGTTGCGGACCGTCGCAGGCTCGCGGCGATCGGCGTCGCCGGTCATGGCCACGCCTCCTTTCAACCGTTCGGCCGAGCCTACAAGTGGACCGGACCGGCCGTACCCGGATGAGGAGCACGACCGGCCCGGTCATGACGCCCTGTGAGTGCGTAACAGTGTTAGAACACTGTTACGCACTCACAGGATGTTGTGGTCAGGGCCGAAGGGAAACCCGGTGATGTTCTCGGCACCGTCGTCGCCGACGACCAGGATGTCGTGCTCGCGGTAGCCGCCCGCGCCCGGACGACCCTCCGGGATCATGATCATCGGCTCCATCGAGACGACCATCCCGGGCTCGAGCACGGTGTCGATGTCCTCCCGCAGCTCGAGGCCGGCCTCCCGGCCGTAGTAATGCGACAGCACGCCGAAGGAATGGCCGTATCCGAAGGTCCGGTTCGGCAGCAACCCGTGGGCGTCGTAGATCTCGTTGAGCTCGGCGGCGATGTCCTTGCACACCGCGCCGGGACGGATCAGTTCCAGTCCCCGGCGGTGCACCTCGACGTTGATCTCCCAGTACCGCAGGTGCTCAGCGGACGGCTGCCCGTAGAACAGCGTTCGCTCCAGCGCGGTGTAGTACCCGGCGATCATCGGGAAGCAGTTGAGCGACAGGATGTCCCCGCGCTGGACCGGCCGTGACGTGGGCCAGTTGTGGGCGCCGTCGGTGTTGATCCCGGACTGGAACCAGACCCAGGTGTCGCGCAGCTCCGCGTCGGGGAAGGTGCGGGCGATCTCGCGGACCATCGCCTGGGTTCCGGCCAGCGCCACCTCGTACTCGGGAACGCCCTCGCGCACGGCGGCGACCACGGCCGCGCCGCCGAGGTCGGCGATCCGGGCACCGTGCCTGATCAGCTCGATCTCCTCGGCGGACTTGACCATCCGCTGCCGCATGACCGGCTGCGAGATGTCGACCAGTTCGAGGCCGCCGACCACATCGGCGACCTGTGCACGCAGCAGGCCCGGTATGTGGTCGTCCTCCACGCCGAGCCGGCCGCGGCGTACTCCGGCTCGTTCGAGCACCGTGGCGATCGCGTGCAGATAGTTGTCGCGCCGCCAGTCGGTGTAGACGATGTTGTCGCCGAAGCTGCGCCGCCAGGGCTGGCCCGCGTCGATATTGGCCGAAATGGTGACGTGGTCGTCTTCGGTGACCACGAGGCCATAGGGCCTGCCGAACGCGGTGTACAGGAAGTCGCTGTAGTAGTTGATGTTGTGATAGCTGGTGAACAGCACCGCGCCGATGCCTGCCTCGGCCATGTGTTTGCGCAGCAGAGTGACCCGCCGCTCCATCTCCAGGTCGGAGAACGTCGGGGCGACTTTGGAGCCGTTGTGGATGTCCTTGAGGCGTTCGAGATCCATTTCTCCACTCTCGGTCGAAGGGTCGGACCACTCAGGTCAGCGGCTTACCGGCGGTCTCCGGGCTGGCGAGCATCGCCACGAGGGTCACCACCGCGGCCACGGTGAGGTAGAAGGCGGGCGCCAGGTTGCTCCCGGTCGTCGAGATCAGCAGTGTGGCGATGAACGGTGCGGTTCCGCCGAACAGGGCGTTCGCGGTGTTGAAGCTGAATGCGAACCCGGTGTAGCGCACGCGGGTCGGGAAGCACTCGGTGAGGTAGCAGGCGAGGGTGCCGTCATTGAGGGTCAGGAACGCGCCCAGCAGGACCTGGACCACCACGATCGCCGCGAACGTCGCGGTATCGAGAACGGCGAACAGCGGCACGGCTCCGACGATGAACAGCAGCGCCCCCGCGATCAGCACCCTCTTGCGGCCGAAGCGGTCGGACAGCGCCGCCGCACCGAAGATGAACCCGATGTAGGTGACGAGCGCAATCGTCGTCGCGAGGAACGAGCGAGCCTGGTCCAGACCGACCTGCTCGGACAGGTAGGTCGGCATGTAGCTGAGGATCGTGTAGAAGCCGACCGCATTGAGCAGGGTCGCCGCGAACGCCAGGACGATCGCCTTCCGGTTGTGCAGCAGGGTCTCCTTCACCGGCGATGCGGCGACGTGCTTGGTCTGCTCCAGATTCTGGAACAGCGGGGTGTCCTCCAGCCGGTTGCGGATGTACCAGCCGATGAACCCGAGCGGCAGCGCGAGCAGGAACGGCAGCCGCCAGCCCCAGCTCGCCATCTGCTCGTGGGACAGCACGGTCGTGAGTACCGTGATGAGCAACGACCCGAACAGCAGGCCGGCCGCGGTGCTTGCCGGCACGACGCTCGTCTGCAGCCCGCGCCGGCGCGCCGGGGCGTACTCGGCAAGGAAGGCCGCCGCACCGGCGTACTCACCGGCCGCCGAGAACCCCTGCACGAGCCGGACGAGCAACAGCAGGACCGGGGCCAGGTATCCGACCTGGTGGTAGGTCGGCAACAGCGCGATGGCGAACGTCGAGACCGACATGATCAGGATCGACAGCGAGAGCGCCTGCTTGCGGCCCAGCCGGTCGCCGAAGCGGCCCCACACGATGCCGCCGAGCGGCCGGACGATGAACGAGACGGCGAAGACTCCGAAGGTGGCCAGCAGGCCGGTAGCGGGATCCGTCGCCGGGAAGAACGCGGCGGCGATCGTCACGGCGAGGTAGCCATAGCTGGCGTAGTCGAACCACTCGACGAAGTTGCCCGCGAAGGCGGCGCCGATGACTCGCCGGCGCAGTCGCGGATCGACGGCCGAGGGTTCGATGGGCGGTGCCGGGGACGGAGACTCCGCTGAGACCTGTTTGGACATGACCCTCACCTGTTCTTGAGGAGAATGGGTTGCCGCATACCGAATCCGGGGTACAGGTCGCGGCAGAGCTGATGGGCCGGATGGCCGCCGAGGAACCCGAGGGGCGCACGGCTGAATGGTGTTGTGATCCACACAACTAAGTTGCGCAGAGAGCAACGTAGAGCCTCACAATCGGCCCGTCAACCCTCAGATAGCGGCAAATATCGCCTCAGCTACTGCAACAGAGTTGCTATTAAAGCAACACTGGTCGCCGACGCGTCGGCTCAGAGTAGGGCCCGGATGGCTCGCTCGAAGCCCACCACGTGCCGCAACGCCAACTCGGCGGCCTTCTCCTGCGCCCCCTCGACGATCGCGCGCAACAGGTCGGCGTGCTCGCCGACGTGGCCACCGATCGCCGGCAGCCGATCGAGGAACAGGCCCCAGATCCGGGTCGCGAGGTTGTCCTGGCGGACCAGGATGTCCTCCAGATGCGGGTTCCCGGTGGCCCGGTAGATCTCCCGATGCACCTGAAGGTCGCGGCGAAGCAGGTCGCGGGGCGTCACCGTCGTGGCCCGGGGGCCGTCCGGGACCAGGGCGGCGATCTCGTCGGCCAATGCCGCGAGCTCCTCGCGCGCGGCGGCGGAGGCGTTGCGCGCGGCCCGCGCCGCAGCGAGCGGTTCGAGCTGCTCCCGGATCTCGGAGATGTGGGCCAGGTCGGTGATGTCGACGGCGGTCGCGAACGTGCCGCGCCGCGGGTAGGCCACCACCAGGCGGTCACCCTCCAGCCGCTTCAGCGCCTCCCGGACGGGCGTGCGTCCGGTCCCCAGCTCGCTCGCCAGCTGGTCGTCGTTGATCGGCTCACCCGGCCGGATGTCGAGCATGACCAGCCGGTCACGGATCACGGCGTAGGCGCGGTCGGCCAGCGATCCCGGCATCGCTCCGGAGCTGGGCAGCTGCGGGACTGCGCTCACCTGAATCTCCTCGACCTCCGGCGGCCCTTGACCGCGCTCCAGTACCGGGCCTAATGTACACGCCGACTGATATATCAGTCATCGATCACTTGCATCGCAGGATGGAGCGCCATGACCGTCCAGACCGGGAGCCTCGCCGGTGTCCTCGATCGCACCCTCGCCCAGACCGACCCCGAGGTGCACGCGGCCGTCGCCGCCGAGCTCACCCGGCAGCGCACCACGCTGGAGATGATCGCCAGCGAGAACTTCGCGCCGCTCGCGGTCATGGCCGCGCAGGGCTCGGTGCTGACGAACAAGTACGCCGAGGGCTACCCCGGCCGTCGCTACTACGGTGGTTGCGAGCACGTCGACGTCGTCGAGCGGCTCGCCATCGAGCGGCTGCGCGCGCTGTTCGGCGCGCGGTACGCGAACGTCCAGCCGCATTCCGGGGCGCAGGCCAACGCCGCGGTGATGGCCGCGCTGCTGGAGCCGGGCGACACGATCCTGGGCCTCGACCTCGCCCACGGCGGTCATCTGACCCACGGGATGCGGCTGAACTTCTCCGGCCGGCTCTACCACGTCGCGGCCTACCACGTACGCGAGTCCGACCACCTCATCGACATGGACGAGGTCGCGCGGCTGGCCCGCGAACACCGACCGAAACTGATCATCGCGGGATGGTCGGCCTACCCGCGCCACCTCGACTTCGCCGCCTTCCGGCGCATCGCCGACGAGGTGGGCGCCTACCTGATGGTCGACATGGCGCATTTCGCCGGGCTCGTCGCGGCGGGGCTGCATCCCTCCCCCGTGCCGCACGCCCATGTGGTCACCTCCACCACGCACAAGACGCTCGGCGGCCCCCGGGGCGGGATCATCCTGACCGGCCAGGACGATCCGGCACTGGCCAAGAAGATCAACTCAGCGGTGTTCCCCGGGCAGCAGGGCGGCCCGCTCGAACACGTCATCGCGGCCAAGGCCGTCACCTTCAAGCTGGCCGCCGAGCCCGCGTTCGTCGAACGTCAGCAGCGCACGCTGGCCGGCGCCCGCCTGCTCGCCGACCGGTTGCTCGCCGACGACTCGCGTGCCGCGGGCGTCGGCGTGGTCAGCGGTGGCACCGACGTCCACCTCGTGCTGGTCGATCTGCGGTCCGCCGAGCTGGATGGCAAACAGGCCGAGGACCGGCTGCACCAGGTCGGGATCACGGTGAACCGCAACGCGGTCCCGTTCGACCCGCGCCCGCCGATGATCAGCTCCGGGGTGCGCATCGGTACCCCGGCGCTGGCGGCCCGCGGCTTCGACCTCGACGCCTTCGCCGAGGTCGCCGAGATCATCGCCCGCACGCTGCGCCCGGAGTTCGACGACGCCGGGCGCGGGCAGCTGCGCAACCGGGTGACCGAGCTGGCCGTCCGCTACCCGCTCTACCCGGCCCTGCAGGAGACGGCGTGAAGCCCCCGGCCACCCCGGGCGCCGACCTGCCCGACCACCCCGACTTCCTCTGGCGCAACCCCGAGCCGCGCCGCTCCTACGACGTCGTGATCGTCGGCGGGGGCGGGCACGGGCTGGCGACCGCGCACTACCTGGCGCGCAACCACGGGATCACCGACGTCGCGGTGCTGGAGCGGGGCTGGCTCGCCGGCGGGAACATGGCCCGCAACACCACGATCATCCGGTCCAACTATCTGTGGGACGAGAGCGCCGCGATCTACGAACACGCGCTCAGGCTGTGGGAGGGCCTCGAGGAAGACCTCGGCTACCCGATCCTGTTCAGCCAGCGCGGCGTGCTCAACCTGGCCCACACCCTGCAGGACGTGCGCGACAGCGTGCGCCGGGTGGAGGCCAACAAGCTCAACGGGATCGACGCCGAATGGCTCGGCCCGGACGAGGTCAAGAAGGTCTGCCCGATCGTCAACACCTCGACCGAGATCCGCTATCCGGTGCTGGGCGCCACCTACCAGCCGCGCGCCGGGATCGCCAAGCACGACTACGTGGCCTGGGGCTTCGCCCGCCGGGCCAGCGAGGCCGGGATCGACCTGATCCAGGACTGCGAGGTCACCGGCTTCACCACCGACGGCGGGCGGGTCACCGGGGTGCGCACCAGCCGCGGCGACATCGCCTGCGGCCGGGTCGCGCTGTGCGCCGCCGGACACACCTCGGTGCTGACCGACCTTCTCGGCATCCCGGTGCCGGTGCAGAGCCACCCGCTCCAGGCCCTGGTCTCCGAGCTGCTCGAACCGGTGCACCCGACCGTGGTGATGTCCAACGCGGTACACGTGTACGTCTCGCAGGCACACAAGGGCGAACTGGTGATGGGTGCGGGCGTGGACGCCTACAACGGCTACGGCCAGCGCGGCGCGTTCCACATCATCGAACGGCAGATGGCCGCGGCGGTGGAGCTGTTCCCGGTGTTCGCCAGGGCGCATCTGCTGCGGACCTGGGCCGGCATCGTCGACGTCTGTCCGGACGCGTCCCCGATCGTCGGGCGCACGCCCTACGAGAACGTCTACCTCAACTGCGGCTGGGGCACCGGCGGCTTCAAGGCCACCCCGGGCGTCGGCTGGTGCCTCGCGCACACCATCGCCCACGGCGAACCACACCCCTACGTCGCCCCGTTCACCCTCGACCGCTTCGTCACGGGGGCGCTCGTCGACGAGCACGGCGCTGCCGCGGTCGCGCACTAGGAGAGCCCATGCAACTCATCGACTGCCCCTGGTGCGGCCCCCGCGAAGAGGTCGAGTTCCACTACGGCGGGCAGGCCCACGTGGCCTATCCGGACGACCCCGCCGCGCTCTCCGACGAACAATGGGCGCACTACGTGTTCTTCCGGGCGAACCCGAAGGGCCCGTTGGCCGAGCGCTGGAGCCACGCCGCGGGATGCCGCCGCTGGTTCAACGCCGTGCGCGACACCGCCAGCCACCGGTTCCTCGCCGTCTACCGGCCCGACGAGCCCCAGCCGGTGATCTCGTGACCGCCCCGTTCCGCGTCCCCGGTCTCGGCCGGGTCGACCGCACCACCACGCTCGGCTTCACCTTCGACGGCCGGGCCTACACCGGCCACCCCGGTGACACCCTGGCCTCGGCGCTGCTCGCCCACGGGGTGCACCAGATCGCCACCAGCATCCGGCTCGGCCGTCCCCGCGGCGTCACCGCCGCCTGGGCCGAGGACCCGTCCGCCCTGGTGCAGATCGAGGAGCCGTTCCCCGAGCCGATGCTGCAGGCGACCACGGTCGAGCTGTTCGACGGGCTCGTCGCGCACGGCGTCCCCGGCCAGGGCAGGCTCGCCGACGTCCCCGACACCGCACGCTACGACAGCACGCACGCGCACGCGGACGTCCTCGTCGTCGGCGCCGGGCCCGCCGGGCTGATGGCCGCGCGCACCGCTGCCAGGTCCGGCGCCCGCGTCGTGCTCCTCGACGACCAGTCCGATCCGGGCGGCGCCCTGCTCGGCACCCGCGAGGAGATCGACGGCGCCCCGGCGCTGGACTGGGTCGCCGCGGTATCCGAGGAGCTCGCCGGACACGACGAGGTGCTGCACCTGCAGCGCACCACCGCCTTCGGCCACTACGACGACGGCTTCGTCCTGGCGTTGCAGCGGCGGACCGACCACCTCGGCACGGCGGCGCCGCGCCACCGCTCGCGGCAGCGGGTCTGGCGGATCCGGGCCCGGCACGTCGTGGTCGCCACCGGCGCGCACGAGCGGCCGGTGGTGTTCGCCGACAACGACCGGCCCGGGATCATGCTCGCCGGCGCCGCACGCACCTTCCTGCACCGCTACGGCGTGCTGGCCGGACGCGACGTCGTCGTCTTCACCACCGACGACGCCGCATACGCCGCCGCGGCCGACCTCGCCGACGCCGGGGCGCGCGTGCACGCGGTCGTCGACGCCCGCGCCGAGATCCCGGCGCACGGGAACGCCGAATGCGAGCGCCGCGGGATCCCGGTGCGGCGCGGTCAGGTCGTGACCGGCACCGACGGAACCGACCGGATCACCCACGCCCACGTCGCCGCGCGGGCCGGGGGCGAGTCCGAGCGGCTCGCCTGCGACCTGCTGCTGACCAGCGGGGGCTGGAATCCGGCGGCGCACCTGTTCAGCCAGGCCCGCGGGCGGCTGCGCTACGACGCGGGCCGCAGTGCCTTCGTGCCCGGCGAACGGCTGGCCGGGGTGAGCGTGGCCGGTGCCGCGAACGGGACGTTCGACCTCGCCGGCTGTCTGCGCGAGGGGGCCGCCGCCACCGGGGGCGCACCGATCCCCGCCGTCGCCGCGGCGCCGGAGCCGACCCCGCCGCTGGTGCTGTGGCGGGTACCGGGCCCGCCGGACACCCAGTTCGTCGACGTGGCACGGGACGCGACGGTCGCCGACATCGCCCGCGCCGTCGGCGCCGGGATGCGCTCGGTCGAACACGTCAAGCGCTACACCACCATCGGCACCGCACACGACCAGGGCAAGACGTCGGGGATCATCGCGTCCGGCATCATCGCCGAGCTGCTCGGGGCACCGGTCGAGGCGTTGGGCACCACCACGTTCCGCCCGCCGTACACCCCCGTCGCCTTCGCCGCGCTGGCCGGGCGCAACCGCGGTGTGCTGTTCGACCCCGAACGCACCACCGCCCTGCACGACTGGCACGTGGCCAACGGTGCGGTGTTCGAGGACGTCGGGCAATGGCGCCGGCCGCGTTACTACCCCCGCCCGGGGGAGGACATGGACGCCGCGGTGCTGCGCGAATGCGCGGCGGCCCGCACGGGCGTCGGCATCCTCGACGGCTCCACCCTCGGCAAGATCGATGTGCAGGGCCCGGACGCCGCGGTGCTGCTCGACCGGATCTACACCAACCTGATGAGCAGCCTCACGGTCGGCGCGGTGCGCTACGGCCTGATGTGCGGGCTCGACGGGATGGTCATCGACGACGGCACCGTGATGCGGCTTGCGCAGGACCGGTTCCTGCTGTTCACCACCACCGGCGGGGCGGCGACGATCCTCGACTGGATGGAGGAGTGGCTCCAGACCGAATGGCCACAGCTGCGGGTGCATCTGACGTCGGTGACCGAGCAGTGGGCGACCTTCCCGGTCGTCGGGCCGCGCTCCCGGGATGTCATCGCGGCCGTCGCCCCCGGCCTCGACGTCGCGAACGACGCCTTCGGGTTCATGACCTGGCGGGACACCACCATCGGTGACGTGCCGGTGCGGATCGCCCGGATCAGCTTCTCCGGTGAGCTGGCCTTCGAGGTCAACGTGAACGCGTGGTTCGCGCCCGCCGTCTGGCAGCGGCTGCTCGCCGCGGGGGAACCGCACGGCATCACCCCCTACGGCACCGAGACGATGCACGTGCTGCGCGCCGAGAAGGGGTATCCGATCATCGGCCAGGACACCGACGGCACCGTCAGCCCGCATGATCTGGGGATGGCCTGGGCGGTGTCGAAGCGCAAGCCGGACTTCATCGGGAAGCGCTCGTTCAGCCGCGCGGAGAACCGCAACCCACAGCGCAAGCAGCTCGTCGGGCTGCTCCCGGTCGACCGCGACCTGCTGCTTCCCGAAGGCGCGCAGATCGTCGAGTTCGGCGAGGGTGAGCCGGCGCCCCCGCCGGTCCCGATGCTCGGCCACGTCACGTCGAGCTACCGCAGCGCCGAGCTGGGACGCACGTTCGCGCTGGCGCTGCTCAAGGCCGGCCGGTCCCGGGTCGGCGACACCGTGGGCGTGCCGGTGGGCGGCACCCTGGTCCCCGTGGAGGTCACCGGGTCCGTCCTGGTCGACCCGGAAGGAGCGCGTCGTGACGGTTGAGCAGCTGGCCCGCACCAGCCCGCTCGCGCGGGTGTCGAGCCGGTTCGCCGGGCTGCCGGACGGGGTGGAGCTGGCCGAGGAGGCCTTCGTCGCGCAGGCCGGTCTGCGGGTCGCCCCGGGTGGGCCGGCCGCCGCGCACGTCGCCGAACGGCTCGGGGTCGCCCTGCCCGGCCCGGCGCGGTGGGTGCGCGGCACCACGGCGACGGTGGTGTGGCTGGGCCCCGACGAATGGCTCGTCACCGACCCGGCCGTGGCGCCCGCTGACCTGGAGGCCCTGCTGCGCGCCGCCGTCGGGCCCGGCGCCGGGGCGGTCGTGGACGTCTCCGCGCAGCGCACCACCCTGCGGCTGCGCGGCGCGCACGCCCGCGACCTGCTGGCCACCGGCTGCGCGATCGACCTGCATCCGCGGGTGTTCGCCGCGGGCAGCGCCGCGCAGACGGTGCTGGGGCAGGCCGGGGTGATCCTGCTGGCCCTCGACGAGCACGGAACCGACTACCGGATCCTGATCCGGGCCTCGTTCGCCGGTTATCTCGCGGCCTGGCTGCTCGACGCGGCCACGGAGTTCAGCACCGATCCCGGCGCCGCGCGGGCGGACGACAGCCGATGACCATCAGCGTCTTCGACCTGTTCAGCATCGGGATCGGCCCGTCCAGCTCGCATACGGTCGGCCCGATGCGCGCCGCGTACCGGTTCGTCACGGGGCTCGCGGACCTCGCGCTGCTCGAGCGGGTCGCGGGGGTACGGGTCGAGCTGTTCGGTTCGCTCGGCGCCACCGGGCACGGACACGGCAGCGTGGGCGCGGTGGTGCTCGGGCTGGCGGGCGAGCGGCCCGAGCTCGTCGACCCCGTGGCCGCGGCGCCCCGCGTCGAGGCGGTCCGCACCGGTGGACGGCTGCGGCTCGCCGGTCGGCGCGAGATCGATTTCGCGGTGGCCGACGACATCGTCCTGCACCGTCGCGCGACGCTGCCGTTCCACCCCAACGGCATGCGGTTCACCGCCGTCGACACCGCCGGTGTCCCCGTGGCCACCCGCGAGTACTACTCCGTCGGCGGGGGGTTCGTGCTCGACGAGGACGAGACCGGGCGGCCCGCGATCGTCGCGGATCCGACCCCGGTCCCCTACCCCTTCCGCAGCGCCGCCGAACTGCTCGGCCACACCCGCGAGACGGGGCGTTCGATCAGCGAGATCGTGCTGGCCAACGAGCTCGTCCGGCGAACCGGGGACGAGGTGCGGTCGGGCCTGCTGCACATCTGGTCGGTGATGCAGGAATGCGTGGAACGGGGCAGCCGCACCGGCGGCGTGCTGCCCGGCGGCCTGCGGGTCCGGCGCCGCGCGGCCGCCCTGCGGACGATGCTGGAGTCCCGGCCCGACGACGACGATCCGTTGCGCGCCATGGAATGGGTCACCCTCTACGCGCTCGCGGTCAACGAGGAGAACGCCGCCGGGGGCCGGATCGTCACCGCGCCCACCAACGGGGCCGCCGGGATCGTCCCCGCGGTACTCCACTTCTACCGCCGGTTCTGCCCCGCCGCCGACGACGAGGGTGTGGTCCGGTTCCTGCTCACCGCTGCCGCGATCGGGATGCTCTTCAAGGAGAACGCCTCGATCTCCGGCGCCGAGGTGGGCTGCCAGGGCGAGGTCGGGTCGGCCTGCTCGATGGCCGCCGGCGGGCTCGCCGCGGTCCTGGGCGGGACGCCCGAACAGATCGAGAACGCCGCCGAGATCGGCATCGAACACAATCTCGGGCTGACCTGCGACCCGGTCGGCGGCCTCGTGCAGATCCCCTGCATCGAGCGCAACGCGGTGGCCTCGGTGAAGGCGATCACCGCCGCCCGGATGGCGGTCCGGGGCGACGGCCGGCACCACGTCAGCCTCGACAAGGCGATCACGACCATGCGCGAGACCGGCGCGGACATGAGCGACAAGTACAAGGAGACCGCCCGCGGGGGGCTCGCCCTCAACATCGTCGAATGCTGACCGGCCCCGGCTCCCGCGGGCGCCGCGGAACCAGGACGCGGCGGTGCGGGGGCGGCGGCGCGTGCTGCCGCCACGCTCCCCCGGCCTTCCCCGATCACCGGGGCACGTGGGCAGCGGCAGCATGCGGTGCCTAACCTTGGCCCGTGTCAGGAATTCCGTCGAGCGCCGGCGCCCCACCGGGACCGGTGAGTCCGGTCGTCATGCGCGACGTGCTCGGCCACTTCGTGTCGGGCGTCGTCGTGATCACCGCGGGCGGTGCCGACCGACCACTCGGTTTCACCTGTCAGTCCTTCGCCTCGCTGTCCCTGGATCCGCCGCTGGTCAGCTTCTGCCCGGCCCGCACGTCGACCACCTGGCCCGAGATCCGCAGGGTCGGCCGGTTCTGCGTCAACGTGCTCGCCGAGGACCACCAGCACCACAGCGCCGGGTTCGCGCGCTCCGGAGTGGACAAGTTCGTCGACGTCGCATGGCGACCCGCGCCGTCGGGCGCACCGATCCTCGACGGGGTGAGCGCGTGGATCGACTGCTCGCTCTGGCAGGAGTACGACGGCGGTGACCACACGATTGCCGTCGGCTACGTGCACGACCTCGGTGCCGACCCGCAGCGGCTGCCGCTGCTGTTCTACCGCGGCCGATACGGGATCGCCGACATCTCCGGCCCGGCCCGCGGTCAGGGCAACCGGTAGGCACGGTTCCCGGTCCGCTCGGCCGCCAGGGCCGCGAGCAGTTCGCCGAGGGCATCGAGACGGTGCGCGCTGACCAGCGCATCGCAGTACGGCAGTGCCGCCGCCATCCCGCCGACCAGCGGGCGATAGTCCGCGTGCCGTGTGCGGGGGTTGGCCCACACGACCCGATGGGCCAGCCGCGACAGCCGCGCCATCTGCACCGCCAGATCGTCGGGGTCGCCGGTGTCCCAGCCGTCGGAGATGATCAGTACGACGGCACCGCGCGCCATCCCACGAGCGCCGTGGTCATCGAGGAACCGCTTGACGGCCTCGCCGATCCGGGTGCCGCCCGACCAGTCGGGGGGCAGCGTCGCGGCCCGCTGCAGCGCGACGGCCGGGGTGGTGCGCGCCAGCGCGCCGGTGAGCCGGGTCAGCCGGGTCGCGAAGGTGAAGATCTCGGCGTGGGCACCGACGCGCGCACAGTAGAGCAGTTGCAGCAGCGCGCGGGCGTAGGGCTCCATCGAGCCGGAGATGTCGCAGAGCACGACGAGCCGTCGTGGCCGTGGCCGACGGCGGCGCCGGACCAGCCGGATCGGGTCGCCCCCGGTGCGGCGGGCCCCGCGCAGGCTGGCCCGCAGGTCGATGCGGTGACCGGACGCGGCGCGGTGGGTGCGTCGCGAGCGGCGCACCGGCGTCACGATCTCGAACCGCCGCATCGCCGCGGCCAGGATCTGCAGCTCCTGCGGTGTCAGCGCGTCGAAGTCACGAGACGCCAGCCGTTCGGCAGCGCTCGCCGCCGAGCCCACCGGGACCTTCCGGCCGGAGGGCTGACCGGTCCGCGGCCCGGTGCGGGCGATCCCGTTCCCGGCGGCGCCCGGCCACGTGGACGCACCATCACCGGACGACGGCGGGGCGGGATCCAGCGGCGGTGAACCGGGGTCCCCACGGGACTCTGCGTCGTCGACGAGCCCGCCGAACACCGCGGCGAACACCCGGTCGAGCACCGGGACGTGGGCCGGGTCGGTGACCAGGGTGGCCAGCGCGCAGTGGTACAGCCTGCGTGTCGTGGCCGGTTCGACGGCGATCACAGCGCGGGTCAGCCGCTCGGCGCGGTCCGGTCCGACCGGAAGTCCGGCGGCGTGGCAGGCGGCGGCGAACCGGGCGGCCAGCGCCGGCAGGTCACCCGTCACGGAAATACCCCGACTCGGTCGCGGGAATACCCCGACTCGCGGGGGGCGGGTCAGGCACGGGCGATCAGGGCGGCCAGGCCCGCCTTCCGGGCGGTGGCGGTGTCCTCGTCGTACTTGAGCACGGCGCCGAGTGTGCGTTCGGCGGCGACCGCGTCGAGCTCGCGGACTCCGAGCACGTGCAGGGCACTCGTCCAGTTGATCGCCTCCGCCACCCCGGGGCGTTTGAGCAGGTCGAGCCTGCGCATCCGGGCCACCGCCCCCGCCACCTGCGCGGCCAGCCAGCCCGCCGCGTCGGGCACCCGGCGCCGGATGATCTCCTCGACCCGGACCGGGCCGGGATGGGCGATCCAGTGGTAGAGGCAGCGGCGCTTGAGCGCGTCGTGCAGATCGCGGGTCCGGTTCGAGGTCAGCACCGCGATCGGCGGCACGACCGCGCGGCGGGTACCCAGCTCCGGGATCGTCACCGCCGACTCGGCGAGCAGCTCGAACAGGAACGCCTCGAACTCGTCGTCGGCCCGGTCGATCTCGTCGATGAGCAGCACCACCGGCCGCGGACCGGGATGGCTGATCGCCGCCAGCAGCGGTCGGGCGAGCAGATGGTCGGGGGTGAACAGGTCATCGTCGGTGAGCTGCGCACCCCGCGACTCCGCCAGCCGGATCGAGAGCAGCTGCCGGGGGTAGTTCCATTCGTACAGCGCCTCGGCCGCCGTCAGCCCCTCGTAGCACTGCAGGCGCACCAGCGGTGTGTCGAGCACCTCCGCCAGCGCCACGGCTGCCTGCGTCTTTCCGACGCCCGGCTCGCCCTCCAGCAGGATCGGCTGGCCCAGCGCCACGGCCAGGAACAGGGCCGTGGCCAGTCCGTCGTCGGCGAGGTAGCCGGTGCGTTCCAGTCCGTGACGCAGCGAGTCGACGTTCACGGCGCCTCCGGCGCCCGCGGATGCTCGCCATCACCGGACCGCGACGTGCCGGTCAGGAGCCGGAACTCGGCGAATATCGCCAGCGCGATCTCGGCCGGGGTACGGGCGCCGATATCGAGGCCGGCCGGGGCGTGGACCCGTCGGCGCTGCTTTTCGTCGACGTCGAGCCCGCCCAGCACCGCCGCGGCCCGGCGCCGGCTCGCGACCAGCGCGACATAGGGCACCCCGGCCCGCAGCGCCG
Source organism: Pseudonocardia hispaniensis (assembly GCF_042658695.1). NCBI lineage: Bacteria > Bacillati > Actinomycetota > Actinomycetes > Pseudonocardiales > Pseudonocardiaceae > Pseudonocardia > Pseudonocardia hispaniensis. The sequence goes on from NZ_JBHSQW010000025.1 coordinate 131,152, forward strand.
CGGTCAGCACCGCCGCCTCGTCGCGTCCGTGCGAGGCCACGACGACCGCGGCGGCGTCGGCCGGGAGCGCCCCGGCCGGGGCGGCGATCGGCCGGACGTCGTAGTCCAGGGCCGCGCCGACCCGCCGCAGCGCTCGCGCGACCGGGGCGTCGCCGAGGACCGCCACCAGCGGGGCGGGCAGCACCGACTCCAGGAAGATCTCCAGACTGCCCCCGGACAGGCAATGGTTCTCGACGATCCGGAGCCCCGGCTCGGGCGGGGCGTCCCCACCGCCACCCCCCGGCGTGATGCGCAGCAGGCCGGACTCGCCGTCGCGCAACATCCGCAGGCTCTCCAGCCGCATCGTCGACTCGGCGCACACACCACCGACGAAGCCCTCCACCGTCCCGTCGGGCAGCACGAGCGCCTGATCACCCGGTTTCGCGCTGGTGGGCCGCTCGGCACGGACCACCGTCGCGAGCACGAACGGGGTGCGCCCGAGGCGCAGCTCGCCGGCGCGGCCGGCCAGTCCGACATCGCTCACGGCTCATCCGATGGCCAGATCGGTGCGCAGCGAGCGGCCCTGCATGGCCCGCCACACCTGCGCGGGGGTGAGCGGCATATCGGCATGCCGCACCCCGATGGCGTCGAGGACGGCGTTGACCACGGCCGGCGGCGAGCCGACCGTGGCCGACTCCCCGACACCCTTGGCGCCGATCGGATGGTGCGGCGAGGGCGTCACCGTCTCCCCCAGCTCCCAGGACGGGCACTCCACCGCGGTGGGCAGCAGGTAGTCCATGAACGAGGCACCCAGGTGATTGCCGTCGGTGTCGAAGGCCATCACCTCCATCAGCGCCATCCCGATGCCGTCGGCGAGCCCGCCGTGCACCTGCCCCTGCACGACCATCGGGTTGATCCGCACCCCGCAGTCGTCGACGGCGACGAACCGGCGGACCTTCACCTGGCCGGTACCCGGGTCCACGTCGACCACGCAGACGTAGGCACCGCACGGGTAGGTGAGGTTGGGCGGGTTGTAGACGCAGGTGGCGTCCAGATGCCCCTCCACGCCCTCGGGCAGCTCCAGGTCCGAATGCGCGGCCATCGCGATCTCGGTCATCGACGTCGACGCCGACGGGTCGCCCGTGACGTGGAAGCGTCCCTTCGACCACTCCAGGTCGGCGGGTGAGACCTCGAGCATCGTCGCGGCGACGATCCGGGCCCGCTCCCGAACCTTGCGGGCCACCACGGCGGCGGCCGCGCCGGACACCGGTGTCGACCGCGAGCCGTAGGTGCCCAGCCCGAACGGAGTCTGGTCGGTGTCGCCCTGAACGACCTCGATGTCGTCCGGGGAGATCCCCAGCTCCTCGGCGACGATCTGCGCGAACGTGGTCTCGTGGCCCTGCCCCTGCGACTTGCAGGACAGGCGCAGCACGGCTTTCCCGGTGGGATGCACCCGCAGCTCCGCGCCGTCGGCCATGCCGAGCCCGAGGATGTCCATGTGTTTGCGTGGCCCGGCGCCCACGGCCTCGGTGAAGAACGACAGCCCGATGCCCATGAGCTCATCGGCCTCGCCGCGCTCGTACGCGGCGCGCCGCGCGGCCTGCTCGCGACGCAGCTGCGCGTAGTCGGCCAGCTGCAGCGCCAGCCCGAGCGTCTTCGGGTAGTCGCCCGAGTCGTACTCCCAGCCGGTCGGGGTCGTGTAGGGGAACTGCTCGGCCCGGATGAGGTTGTTCATCCGCAGCTCGGCGGGATCCCAGCCCTGGTCGGTCGCGAGTACCGTGACCAGCCGCTCGATCAGGTACACCGCCTCGGTGATCCGGAACGAGCAGGCGTAGGCGACGCCGCCGGGCGCCTTGTTGGTGTAGACGCCGGTGACCGTGCAGTGCGCGGCCTGCAGGTCGTAGGAACCGGTGAACACGTGGAACAGCCCCGCGGGCAGCTTCGACGGTTGCGCGGTGCCGTTGAACGCACCGTGGTCGGCGAGCACCGTCACCCGCACGCCGAGGATCCTGCCGTCCTTCGTGGCCGCGATCTCGCCGTGCATGTGGTAGTCGCGGGCGAACGAGGTGCTCATCAGGTTCTCGGAGCGGTCCTCGACCCATTTGACCGGGGCGCCGGTGATGATCGAGCCGACGACCGCGCAGACGTAGCCCGGGTAGATCCCGACCTTGTTGCCGAAGCCGCCGCCGATGTCCGGCGAGATGATCTGGATCTTGTGCTCGGGCAGGCCCGCGACCAGCGCGTACACGGTCCGGTGCGCGTGCGGGGCCTGGGTGGTGGTGTACACGGTGAGCTTGCCGGTCACCGGGTCCATGCTCGCGATCGAGCCGCAGGTCTCCATCGGCGCCGGATGCGTCCGCGGATAGACCATGTCGCAGCTGGACACGACGTCGGCGCGGGCGAACACCTCGTCGGTGGCCGCCGCGTCGCCCGCCTCCCAGTCGAAGATGTGGTTGTCGGTGCGTCCGGTGAGGTCGTCTCGAATCACCGGCGCGTCCGGATCAAGGGCCCTTCGCGCGTCCACGACCGGGGTGAGCGGCTCGTACTCGACGTCGATCAGGGCGAGCGCGTCGCGGGCGGCGTAGCGGTCCTCGGCGACGACGAACGCGACCTCCTGCCCCTGGAACCGGACCTTGTCCGTGGCCAGTACGGCCTGCACGTCGTGGCTGAGCGTCGGCATCCACGCCAGGCCCAGCCCGGCGAGGGTCTCCCCGGTGATCACCGCCCTGACCTTGGGGTGCGCCTCGGCGGCGGTGGTGTCGATCGAGACGATCCGGGCGTGGGCGTACGGGCTGCGCAGGATCGCCGCGTGCAACATCCCGGGCAGCCGGATGTCGTCGAGGTAGCGGCCCTTGCCGCGCAGGAACCGGGCGTCCTCCTTGCGCCGCATCGGACCGTAGCCCCGCGGTGTGGTCGCGGCGGCCGTGGTCGACCCGATCTCCGCGCTCATGCCCGCGCTCCCTTCGCCTGCGACAGCTCGGCCGCGGCGCGCACCGAGCGGACGATGTTCTCGTAGCCGGTGCAGCGGCAGATCTGCCCGGAGATGGCCTCCCGGATCTGCTGCTCGGACGGATCCGGGTGGTGGTCGAGCAGCCAGCGGCCGGTCATCAGCATCCCGGGGGTGCAGAACCCGCACTGCAGGCCGTGGTGGTCGGAGAAGGCCTGCTGGATGGGGTCGAGCCCGTCGGCGGTCGCGAGGCCCTCGACGGTGCGGACCTCGTGCCCGTCGGCCATCACGGCCAGCACGGTGCACGACTTCACCGGGGTGCCGTCGAGCCAGACGACGCAGGTCCCGCAGTTGGAGGTGTCGCAGCCCCAGTGGGTGCCGGTCAGGCCGAGGTGGTCGCGCAGCAGGTGCACGAGCAGCAGCCGGGGCTCGACCTCGGCGGTGTGCTGCGTGCCGTTCACAGTGACCGTGATCTGCATCCTCAGACCCCCTCGGTCTCGGCGGCGGCGCCGACGGCGCGGGCGGCGGCCCGGCGCAACGCCCGCGCGGTCAGCTCCCCCGCCAGATGGCGCTTGTAGTCGACCGGGCCGCGCTGGTCGGCCACCGGGTGGCAGTGCTCGGCGGCGATCCGGCCCGCCTCGGCGAAGGTCTCCGCGGTGGCCGGCCTGCCGCGCAGGAACTCCTCGGCCTGCTCGGCGGCGAAATGGGCGGCGCCGACGGCGGTGAGCCCGATGCCGGCGTCGGAGACGAGGTCCCCGTCCAGCCACAGCACCGCGCCCGCTGCGGCCACCGCCCAGTCACCCACCCGGCGTTCGACCTTGGTGTAGGCGCTGCCACCGCCCGGCCGGATCGGAACCCGCAGCTCGGTGAGGATCTCCGCGTCGCCGACGACGGTCTGGTACGGCCCGACGTGGAACTCGCGGACGGGCACCGTGCGTTCGCCGTGCGGGCCCCGGATGACCGCGGTGGCGCGGACCGCGCTGAACGCGGCCGACAGGTCCTCCGACGGATCGGCCTGGCACAACGATCCACCGACGGTTCCGCGGTTGCGCACGATCGGGTCGGCGATGACCCGCTCGGCGTCCCGGAAGATCGCGAAATGCTCGCTGACCACCGGCGAGTCCAGCAGGTGGGCGTGCCGGACCAGCGCACCGATCCGCAGCCATCCCGCGTCCACACCGATCCGGGTGAGCTCCGTCAGGTCGTTGATGTCGATCAGCGTCTCGGGATTGGCGATCCGCAGCTTCATCATCGGGATGAGGCTGTGCCCGCCCGCGACGAGACGGGACTCCGGGCCGTGGCGGCTCAGCAGGTCGATGGCGTGCTCGACGCTGGTCGCCCTCGCGTACTCGAACTGGGCAGGCACCTGCATGGGCCCTCCCGTGCTCCGATTGGACGAATCAAGGTCATCGTGATGCGGCACACCTGCGCGTTCAAGAGCGGGATAAGCCTTCGCTTAATGCGCTGGTCGAGCACACTGTGCGGGGTGACGTTGACACAGCTGAGCGCGTTCGTGCTCGTCGCCCGGCTGGGTTCGGTCCGGGCGGCGGCGGCGGCGCTCGGGGTGAGCGAGCCCGCGGTCTCCCAGGCGCTCGCGGCCCTGCGCCGCCACCTCGGCGACCCCCTGGTCATCCGCGGGGAGGACGGCATGGTGCTGACCGAGGGCGGGAAGCGACTGGTCACGATCGCCGCGCAGATGGTGGGCCTGGGGGCCGACGCCGAGGCCGCGGTGCGCTCGGCGCAGGGCGCGCCCGATCAGTTGCGGCTCATCGCGCCCAGCGACATCGTCGAGTTCGTCGCGGGCCCGCTCGCGGCGGCGTTCGGCACCCGGATCGGCAACGGCGTCGAGGTCTCCTCCGGCGTGGCGGGGGTCGCGGAGATGGGGGTGCTGCTCGCGCAGCGGCTCGCCGACGTCGCGCTCGGGCCGCCCCTGCGGTCCGACCCCGGCCTCGGCCTGGTCAGCGACCCGATCTTTCGCTGCTGGCTCGTCGTACTCACGGCGCCGGCGAACCCGCCCCGCGGCACCCCCACGCAGTGGCGATGGCTGGTCGATCCGTCCGGCACCGACCCCGGCACCGACGTCGGGCGGCTGCTGCGCACGCTCGGGATCCCGGAGTCGAGGGTCAGTGTCTACCCGAACCAGACCGCGGCGTGGGATGCCGCGGCCCGGGGCGGCGGTGTCGCACCGGGGATCGCGCATCTGGCCACCCACCAGCTGCGCCGCCGGGAGCTTCAGGTCGTGGAGCTGGCCGGCACCCCCGTCGGGCTGAGCTGGTACGCGACCACCCTGGCGGCCGACCGGCGTTCGGTGGCCGCCGGAGCGCTGCGCCGCTTCCTCGACACGCCGGAGGCGATGAAGCTGTTGCGGGCTCCGGGCGCCGGGGTCCCGCCGTCGCGGTTTCGGCCTCCGGTGTTCGTGACCCTGTGGAGCTGACCCGCCGACGCGACCGCCGCGGCGTGGCGCACCCTGGCGGGCAGAGGCACCACGAGGTCCGCACGCACCCGACGATCCGGCCGGTGCCTCCGATTCGCAGGTCCGACCCGCCGCGATGTCCCATTCCGCCCCGGGCTGTGCTTTCCTGGTCACAACCCGAGATGCGGCTCACGGCAGGCGGATGGCTGGTGGGATGCGACGGCCCTCACGGACAGCGGTTCCGGCGGCACCGGGCACCGGTCATCACCGACGCGCCGATGTCTCCGGCCGAGGAACGGCGGCATCGGGAACGGGTCTACGCAGCGCTGATGGCCGTCCACCTCCTCGGCCTGCTGATCGGCGCGGTGCTGTACTTCCAGGCGCCCTGGGCCGGGCTGGCGATCTTGATCGTGACCGGTCCGCTGCCCTGGGTCGCCGTCGTCCTGGCCAACGAGCGCAGCCGGCGCCGCCGGCCGTGAGAGGCTGGGTCGGGTGATGCGCGCCGATGCCGTTCCAGGGCCGGCCCGATGCTGAGGACCACGCAGCCGCATCCCGATCCGCCGCCGCGCCGGTCGCGTGCGCACCGTCGGTTCCGGCGTACGGCCGCCCTCCTGCGCGAGCTTCGTTCCTGGCCGACGCTGCTGCTGATCGGGTTGTGCCTGTTCGCCGGCGTTCCGGCCGCGATCATGCTGACCCCGAACCAGCAGGTCGTCGCGCTCGGCCAGCACATCAGCGTCGGCGCCCGCACGCCGACGCCGTCGGTGTCGGGACCTGCGCAGCTGGTCCAGATCGGCAACACCGAGCTCGACATCCCGCGCCTGCAGGTATACGGCCCACTGCGCCCGCAGCTCGTGCTGGGTCCGGTGCAGCGGAACGCGGCCGCAGCGGAGGTGCTCGACCCCGACCGCACCCGGCAGGCCCGCGAGGACGCCCGGGCGACGCTGATCAACGGGTTCCTGCGCTGGTACGCGTTCGGCGCGCTCGGCCTGGTCGCCATCACCCTCGCGGCCAGTGCCGCCGTCGGCTGTATCCGGATCCTGGCCCTGCTGCGGCGGCAGAGCCGGATCGGCGGCGGGCACCTGACCGGCACCGAGATCTGGCACCGCAGCGCGGGGGCACTCGGGCGGATGACCGTGCTGGCGCTGACCGTGTCCACGCTGGCCTGGGTGGCGTGCGGGGTACTGGCTTACCGGGGCACCATGCGCGGACTCGCCGACGTCCATTCCCTCTCCGATCTCGTCGGCACCCACCACGTCTCGCCCGCCCCGGTCGGGCCCACGGTGTTCGGCTATACCGGCGCCGTGGTCGGCGACTCCCGGGTGGCACGGGTGGGCGGGCCCCCGATCCCCGATGCCACGCCGCCCGATCTCGCCTGCGAGCGCAGCGCCGACTCGCTGGGCCACGAGCTCGGCCGGTTGCTCGCCGCCCAGGTCCGCACCCTCGCCTGCTCGGGCGCGACGATCACCGAGGGTCTGCTCGGGCCGCAGCAGCGCGGGGACCTGACGGTGCCCGCCCAGATCGGCCTGCTCAAGCAGGTCGACGGGGTGCGCTTCGTCGTCGTCGCGATCGGCCCCAACGATCTGGGCTGGGCCGACTTCCTGGCCTACTGCTACGGCGTGCCCGACTGCACGGACAACCTCACCCAGGGGGAGTTCGACTACCGGCTCGCCGCGTTCGACCGCGAGTACGGCAACCTGCTGCAGGACCTCGCCGAGCTGCCCGGGCAGCCCCAGATCGTGATCATGACCTCGTACGACGTGTTCGCCCCCGACGCCGACTGTCCGGACGCGCACGGTCCCCCCGGCGTCGCCGGGCTCAACCGGGACGAACTCGAGCTGCTGACCGCCCGCAACGCCGCGCTGAACTCCATCCTGCGCAGCGGCGCCGAGAAATACGGGTTCGACGTCGCCCGGCCGGGACTGGCCCCGCTGTGCACCGGATCGGCGGGTGACACGCTGGGCCCCGATCTGCAGGGGCTCGCGGCTGCGCACCCGTTCCATCCCACCGGTGTGGGCTCGCTGCGGATGGCCGCGGCCGTTGCGCGGCTGCTCGAACCGGCTCCCTGAGGTGGGGCGCCCACTCAGCGGTCGCGCGGCCCACGGGCGCGCCGCTGCTGCCCCTCCGCGGAGTCGAGCCGCTCCCCGATGGTGCGCAACGAGTTGCCCAACCTACGCATCGCGTCGGCGCTGAGCGGTGAGACCACGAAGCTCTCCTCGGCGTTGAACCGTGGAAACAGTTCCTCGACGAGCTGACCGCCCCGGTCGGTGAGCTCGACGATGACGAGCCTGCCCTCGGTCTCGTGCGCGCGGCGGGTCAGCAGTCCTCGGCGCTCCAGGGTGGCGAGCACACCGCTGAGGGTGCTGCGGTTGACCCCGACCTCTTCGGCCAGGTGGCGAGTCTGCAACTCGCCGTGCAGCCAGAGCACCCAGAGCACGACGAAACCGGTCCAGGTCAGCTCGCTCTGCTTCAGCACACCCTGCTCGAGGTGGTGCCGGATTCGCATCGCGGTCCGCTGGATGTTGGCGACCGTGGTCAGCGCCTGCAGGTCGACCGTTTCCCCGGGGGCCTGCCGGTCGGCGAGAAGATCCGCGACCGACCGCAGACTTGGCCGTTCGCCACCGACCCCTGCTGCACGTACGGAATCGGCCGCTTCTACCCGCTCTCGCCGCCGTGCCGTGGGCCCGCCCGCCATGGGAAGAATAGTAGCCATCAATGACCGAGTCGGCCTTCTCTGGGAGATGTCGGTCTTGACCGGCGTGGTACCGCTGCCGCCGCCGGTCGCCATGCCCTGGTGCCGATTTTGTACGCGTATTTCCGGTGAAATATCGACGACGGGCGATCCGGCGCGGCGCCGGAACGGGCGGTCCCGAAGGCGCCCGCGCGGGCCCGCGCGGTCCGACGACCAGATGGCGCACGTTCACCATCTGATCCGAACCATCGACCGATCCATTCGGGCCGGCATCCGAACTGGCCACCAGGCGCTTCCTGCATGAAGGGTCCGGGACGGCGTCGTTGTCTCGGCGCTGCGCCACGGGATCGGTCCGCCGCCCGCCGCGTCGCGGATGCGCTCCCGTCCGGCGGGCGCTCCGACCTGCGGTGGCGCGGTGCCGAACGGCATGAGCGCCTCCGGGGCATTGCCGACTGTCCCGTCCACCGGCCGCGCCGGCCCGGAAGATCATTGACGAGAAGGGTTCCACCAGCGGGCATTCGGACATGCGAGCGGACGAATACCGCCGTGGCCGCATTGAGCCGGATCCGGTCGTTGCGCGCATCGTTGAGAACCATTTATTCATTCGCTTGCGAATACTCTGAGATATCGACGGCGGGCGGTCGGAACCGGACCTCACAGCACACGGGAATGGCGGTGAGGTGCGTCCGGTATCCACTCAGCGTTGCGGTGGTACGCGCGCGACGCTCCCGGCCGCGCCATCAACAGTGATCATCTCCCCGGTCGCCAGCAGCGCCGTCGCGTCCGGGACACCGACGACCGCGGGGATGCCGTACTCCCTGGCCACCACCGCACCGTGCGAGTTGGCCCCGCCCATCTCCATGACCAGGCCTCCCGCGGTGAGAAACAGCGGCGTCCAACCGGGGTCGGTGGAGGGCGCGACGAGGATCTCGCCCGGCCGCAACCCGGCGTCTGCGGGGTCGAGCACCACCCTGGCCGGGGCGGTCACGGTCCCGGCCGAGGCCGGGCTGCCGACCAGGGTGCCGACGCCCTCGGCCGGTGGAGAACGGAGCGCCTCGGGCTCGGTCCCGTCGGAGAGCAGCACCCGCGGCACCCGCCTGCGGCGCAGCTCCCGGTCGTAGGCGGCGCGCCGGCGTTCGACCTGCGGTCGCAGGTCCGCCCCCGCCACCGCGGCGGCGGCCTGCACCAGGTCGAGGTAGACGATGTCGGCCGGATCGTCGAGCAACCCCCGGTCCGCCAGTTCCCGGCCCACCAGAACCAGCTGGGCACGGGCCGCGGCGAACAGGCGGATCAGCAGGTCCTTGTGCGTTTCGCGGATCCCGGCCAGCGCCCGCACCCTGCCCAGGGCGAAGCCGACGGCGGTGGCCCGCAGCCGCGAGCGCCGCCGGACCCGGTCGACCACCGACGCGACGGCCGCGATGGCGGCTCGTTCCCCCCGGGCGAACCGGGCGTCCGGGGCGAGACCCGGATCGGCGGCCGGTCGCAGATAGCCGGCCAGCACGCCGAACAGGTAGCCCGGGTCGTCCGACCAGCGCGGCATGCCGAGATCGATCTCCGCGACCGCATGGTGTCCGTGCGCCCGCAGAAACTCTGCGACACCCTCTTGCAGGACCGCGGGCAGCGCACCGCGGCGATACCGGTCGGCCAGCTCACCGGGCGTCCTGTCGCGGACCGCAGCCGCCGCTTCGGCATCCACCCGGATCCGCACCGCCAGCGCCCACAGCCGCAGGTCCATCTGGGTGGTGACGTTGTGCGGCAGTGACCGGAGCACCTCGTGGACGTCATCGGGCGCGAGGTCCCGACCCGCCAGCAGGCGCGCGACCCCGAGCATGGCGAATCCGGCCGCGGGGACCGGGACGACCGTGAAGACCAGCGGGTACACCCCGCGCAACAACCGCTCGACCTGCGCGAGCCGCTGGGCCGAGGTGAGCCCGGGCGGAACCTCCGCCATGGCGGCGAGGGCGGCCTCCACTCGTCGGATCCGGCGCCGGGCCGCCGCGGGCGAGGCGAGCGCCTGCACCAGGTGCAGGGGGATCCGGAACTGCATCCACAGCCGCGCCGCACGTCGCAGGAAGGGCCACCACGCGGTCCGCTCGACGGCGTAGGTGGGGTCGCCGAACAGCCCTCGCAGCACCACGGCCGACCGTGCTTCCATGACCCCCAACACCCGCGGTACCAGCGCCCGCCCGGCCCGGCTGCGCAGCGCCGGGGTGATATCGACGAACAGCCGCTCGCCCGCCGTCACGATGCCGGCGGGGCCGCGCCGGGCGTCTCCGATCGGGGTGCCGAACATGTGGTGCGCGCCGATCGAGGCGACGACCCGCACGGCCGAGATCCCCATCGGGGTCACCGGCCGGACCAGTCCCTGGGCCAGACTGAGGCAGAAGTACACGCGATCGGGGCGAACGGGCTCGGGCAGCGGGAACAGCGTCGTGATCGGCCGGGCCTGGGTGAGCCAGAGCGCACCGGAGGCGTCGATCGCCCATTCGAGATCCTGCGGCGCACCGTAGTGCTCCTGGACCCGGACACCGAGCGCGACGAGCTGCCCGATCTGCGCCGGCGTGAGACAGGGTCCGGTATCGGGCGAGCGGTGCTGCCACCGCGTGCCGCCGCCCGGCACCGGCCGGACCGCTGTCCGCTTGTCCCCCAGCCGCTGCCGCACGATCCGCCCGGTCGGCGTGTCGACCACGAACTGGTCGGGGTTGACCGCACCGGAGACCACGGCCTCGCCCAGCCCGGGGCTCGCGTCGATCACGGTGCGGGTGCGGGTGCCCGCGACCGGGTCGGCCGTGAACAGCACCCCGGCGACCTGGGCGTCGACCATCACCTGAACGACGACGGCGAGCCGGACCGCGGCCTGGTCGATCCCGGCCGTGGCGCGGTAGCTGACGGCCCGCTCGGTCCACAGCGATGCCCAGCAGGACCGCACCGCCTCGAGCAGCGCGGCCGTGCCCACGATGTTGAGCGAGGTGTCCTGCTGTCCGGCGAAGCTCGCCTCGGGCAGGTCCTCCGCGGTCGCCGAGGAACGGACGGCGACCGGGACGTCGGGGCCGAGGCCGGCGTAGGCGGCCGCAACCTGTGCGCGAACCCGCGACGGGATCGGCGCGGCGAGCAACCGCTCGCGCAGCGCGGTGGCCTGGCCGGCGGTGATCGGTCCGGCGAGCCGCTCGCTCAGTCCGGCCACGTCAGCGACCTGGGCGTACGCGTCGGTGGTGATGCAGAAGCCGGGCGGCACCGCCAGCCCCGCCGCGAGCAGCTCGCCGAGATGAGCGGCCTTGCCACCGACCTGAGCCCACGACGCGGCGGTGACGTGGGCGAGATCCAGGACCAGCGGGCGAGCTGCAGCGACGACGGGCGACTCCGCGCTGACCATGGTTGACGGTAACGCCGCCCGACCCGAAGTTCAACATAGGATGAAAAGTTCCCACCCCGCGGCGATCCCGGCCCCAGCCCGCCTGCCACGCGTGATGGAGCCATAACGCGCCCGCAGCCCACAGCGCCGTCTCATCGCAGCGGGTAGCCGAGCAGGTCCATCCACAGGCTCTGAGTGAGAACGAGGTAGACGTTCGCCACGATCGAGATCAGGGCGCCAAGCCGCATCATCTCCCCCCATTTCAGCCCCGAAGCCTCGAACGCGACGAGGACGGCCACCGCCGAGATCGGCACGAAGATCGCGAAGTTCAGCGCGTTCACGAGAATCAACGAGAACGGCAGAACGCTGAGATCGAGCGCGGGTGCAAGCGCGATGGCCAGCGGCACGAACGCGGCGGCCATCGCTCCCCCGCTCAGCACCCCGGCCCGGGCGATATGCAGCGCGAACGCCAGCACGAGCACCACCAGCACTGGATGATGCAGGCCGGACCGTGTGATCGGCCCGACCAGGAAGTCGGCGAGCCAGGTGACCCCGCCGGTCTTGTAGAGCAGGTCCCCCATCGAGATTGCGCCACCGATGAGGAACAGAACCTGCCACATCATGTGCTTGCCGTGCTGCTGGAATGAGATCCCGGTCCACGGAGCGAGCAGCAGCAGCGCCATGATCACCGAAACCATGCCGGTCGAGATGTGGTGCAGCGGCTCCGTCACCCACAGCACGAAGCCGACCGCAACGGTCACCAGGGTCCAGATCTCGGGACGGCTGAAGGGCCCGAGTTCGGCGCGCATCTGCGGCAGCCGCGTCGTGGCGTTCGGGACCTCCACCTCCGACATGCGGAACCACCGCCGGATGATGAAGAACAGGATCGGGATCAAACCCCACAGAGGCAGGTTGAAGACCAGCCAGTCCAGCCAGGTGACCTCGATCCCGTACGAAGACTTCAAGAGTCCGGTCAGCACCAGGTTCGGAACCCCGGCGGTGAGGAAGAAGACACCGGCGAACAGTGGCACCAACCCGGCAACGGTCAGCACGGTCGCGGAGTGCGCACGGTCGAGCGGGCGGGAACGTTGGCCGTCGGAAATCTCGCCGAGACAACGTGAAATGGGCAGAAAGAGCGCGGTCTCGCTGACGGTGGGCAGCACCGCGTGCAGCAGCGTCCCCGCGCCCATCAGCGAACCCAGAATGCGCGACGCCCGGGTCGAGCGGACGAACGCGACGATCCCGAACGCGATCCGCTTCCCCAGACCGGATCCGATCATGGCCGCGACGAGCACGAATGCCCCGAAGGCAAGGAAGAACACGTCCCCCGAAAACGCGCCGAACGCCATCGGGATCGGGACGCCGCCCAGCACGACGGCGAACAGTGGCGCCCCGACACCGACAACGGCCTGCGGGAGGGCGTCCGTCGCGAGGCAGATGACGAACCACAGGAAGACCCCGAGGATGACCTGACCCTCCGCCGAGAGTCCGGGCAACGCCGGGCCGAAACGTGCCGCGAGCATGACCCCGAACGCCAGGAGGAGACCGACCGCCTTGCCGATCGGAAAGTCGATTCGTGCTTCCTTGCCGGCCTCGCCGCGAATGGGCGCGCCCGGCTTACTGACAACGGTTACCATGCTTGAGCCTCCGGATCCGACGCCCGTGCGTCCGCTACCTGCACTCGACATGTGATCCAGAACACGGTCGTTTCGACTGTCGTGCAGCCGCAATATGCAGGGCGTTCAGCATTCAAGTTGAACGCCCCGCCCGCCGTCTCCTTCGACACCCGCCGCGCCGACCCGCACACTGTCGTCGCAAAACTTGCTTCGCGAAGGAGCGGAGAGGAGATCGAGGGTGGGCCGCATTCCCCAGGATCCGATGACGAATCGCCTCGAGCGTCTCCTGGTTCTGCCAAGAGCCGCCGTCGGGCTCGGGCTGGCCGTCGTAGTTCCGGTGGTGTCCGATCTTCCCCACCCCGTCGCCGTCGCCGCGGGGCTGTACCTCCTCGCGGTGTCCGCGGCCGCTGCAGTTGTCCTGCGGCGGGAACCTGCCGCCCGCCTCGGGCTGTGGACCAGCGCGGCCGACACGATCGCGGGGATCGGCGTCGTGATGGCGCTCGGAACCACCGAGTCCAGTCCGGCGGTCTTCCTCCTGCCGCTACTGGCGTTCGAACTCGCACTCAAACACGGCCTTCCCGGGATCACGCTCGCGCTCGGCGCGCTCGCCGTCGGGATCGGCGCCCGCGCGGCCCACCGGGCCCAGCAGTTCGGGCTCGAACCCCGAGTCTGGCTGATCGCGGTCATGGCCGCCCTGACCGGCCTGCTGGTAACCGCCGCCAGCGCCCTGCGGCTCGCCGAGCGGCGGCGCGACGACGCCGAACGCGATCGGAGGCTGCTCGCCGGGCTGTTGCGTGGCACGGTCGAGGCCGTGCTCGCGGAGTCCGGCCGGTCCACCCGCGCCGCACACCACAAGGACCTTCGTGAGCTCGTCGACCTCGCGTGCCGGCATCCCGCGGCGGGGACCGAGATCGCGCGCCGCCTCGCCGCGGAGATCACCGTGCGCCGCGGCTCACCGGGTCCGCTCAGCGCTCGCGAGATGGAGGTGCTGCGGCTGCTGCGCGACGGTCATTCCGACCGGGCCATCGCCAAGCAACTGTTCCTCTCACAGGGCACCGTCCGGGTGCACATCTCCAACGCGACGCGCAAGCTCGGGGTCCAGAGCCGCTCCGACGCCGTCGACTGGCTCCGTGCGCAGGAGGCCGAGGCGCAGCCGGCCGACGAGCCTGAGGTCCGACCTGCGTAGCGGACTTGTGCAGGGTGTTTATTGCGTCTGAACGCCGGCCTCGGCGAGCCTGCCGGTGCGGGCCGCGAGCGCCCGCGCCGATGATCGAGAGGATGAGGATGGCCGGTAGCAGAGTGGTCTTCCACGTGGCAGATGGCGAACCGCTCGGGCATGAGACGGCGCTGCGCAATGTCCGCAACACCATGGATGACCTGCCCGGCGCGGCGGTCTGTCTCGTTGCACACGGCCCGGGTCTGCGGTTGCTCACCGGCGAGACGGGTTTCGGTGCAGGCGTGGAGGAGCTGGCCGCCGCCGGCGTCGAGGTCCTGGCTTGCCGCAACACCATGAAACGGCTCGGGGTCGCGGAGAACGCGCTGCGGGCGGGAGTCGGCACGGTCTCCGCAGGCATCGGCGAGCTGGTCCGGCGACAGGAACAGGGGTGGGCTTATGTCAGGGTCTGAGGCCGCGGTCGAGCTGACGGTGCCGCCGATGGACGCGATCGCCGACCTGCACGGTGATCCGCTCACCGCGGAACTCGTGCTGTTCATGAACGGCAACCAGTTCATGGTGATGCCGGAGCTCGTCTCCGCGTTCCGCGCAGCACATCCGCAGGTGGGCGGCGTGTTCTATGAGACGATTCCACCCGGCGTGCTGCTCGAACAGACGCGATGCGGGGCCTTGCGGATGGGCGAGCTGGTACTGAGCGTGCGCCCCGACGTCGTCGCGGCCGGTCCGTCGGCCCTGGCGCCGCTGCACCGCGACGGCCTGATCGAGACGCCCAGGGTCTACGCGAGCAACGACCTGGCGATCATGGTCGCGTCCGGAAACCCGGTCGGGGTGACCGGCCTGGCCGACCTGGCCCGTCCGGAGGTCCGCGTGGCCATGCCCAATCCGGTGACCGAAGGCGTGGGCGAGCTGATCGCACAGGCGCTCGAACGCGCAGGCGGCGTAGGCCTGCGGGGTGAGGTGATGGAGCGGAAGGTCACCGCGGGCACGACGCGGATGACCCGGATTCATCACCGCGAGAGCATGCTCTGGCTCGAGTCCGGCCAGGTGGATGTCTGCCCGCTGTGGACCACGGAGGCGCGCTACCACCAGGAGCGAGGCGCCGCTGTGGAGATCGTTCCGATTCCGCCGGAGCACAACGTGACCGGGCGCTACAGCGCGGCCGTGACGCGCAAGGCGCGCCATGCCGAGGCGGCGGGCGCGTTCATTGAGTTCCTCTGCAGGGACGGCGCCGAGATCTACCGGCGATATGGGTTCGGGCACCCAATCGGCGAGAAGATCGAGGTCGGCCCGGACGCGAAGGACCGCATCGTGGCTCCATAACGCGCTCCGCAGGCCAGCCCCCAGCACATCATGGCTCCATAAGGCGTGCAGCCGGCATCGGGCGAGCGGTCCTGCCACCGCGTGCCGCCGCCCGGCACCGGCCGGACCGCCGTCCGCTTGTCCCCCGGCCGCTGCCGCACGATCCGCCCGGTCGGCACATGACAAGTGCCGGTGCGCCGCCCCTCACCTGGTCGGTGTCTCGGCGGGCCGCCGGAGCCCGGGCGCGGGGTGGTTGCGGTGCCGGCGGGCCGCGGCCAGCAACTCCGCCCGCCGCCGATCCGCCCGCCGCCGCTCCGCGATCAACGTCCGCAACACCCGC
>NZ_JBHSQW010000025.1:146970-183616 GCF_042658695.1 Pseudonocardia hispaniensis
TCTGGCCGCTGCGCAGCATCTCGACCAGCTGCAGGCCGCCGTTCGCGGCGAGCAGCACGACGAGCCCGACCAGCACCACCGCGACGGCACCGGTCAGGACCTTCTCCCGCACCGGGGTGCGACCCAGCCGGCGATAGCCGGTCTCCACGACCCAGGCCCGCGCGGCCATCAACGCCAGCAACGCCCCGAAGGTGGTCCAGACCCAGCCGGCCCCGCTCACCGCGCACCCCCGCCCAGCGGCGAATCCGAACCCGGCATGCCGCGCTTGACGAGCACGGCGTTGAAACCGTTCTGGTACTGCACCACGTAGTTGCCGGTCGCGACCAGCTCCTGGATCACCCGCTGGGTCCAGCCCGGCGGCTTCTCGTTGAGGACCACGCCCTCGTTCTCGATCGACGGGTAGATCAGCAGGTAGTCCGGCTGCTCCGCGTCGATACACCGGAGCGGGTCGTTGGCCAGGTGGACACAGCCGTCGAGGTTCGAGCCCCCGTTGTACGTCCCGATGCCCTCCAGGCCGTACGGGCCGACGTTGCTCAGCGGCATCACCTTGCTGCCCGGCGGCGCCTCGGCATACACCTGGCGGGTCATCGCGACGTCCTCGGGTGTGACGAGCATGTAGGCGTCGTTGCCGCCGCGGATGAGCACCAGCACGCCGAACGTGACGAGCATGCCGACCGCGAGGACCTTCTCCCACGCCCGATTGCGGCGCACCAGCGAGCGCAGCGCGTCGGTGCCCAGGATCGTCAGGATCGGCAGCCCGTACAGCACGATGCGCAGCAGCAGCTCGCCGCCGTAGCTCTGCACCGCGGCGAACGCCATCGGCACCGCGGCCAGCGCGATCGGCACCAGGTCGCGGCGGCGCCGCCAGTAGACCCAGGCACCGGCGATCGCCAGCAGCCAGGTCAGTCCGGGCACGGCGATGCGCAGCAGCTTCACCACCACCTGGCCGGTGTCACCGGTCAGCCGATCGAAGATCCCGGCCTGCAGCGCATTCTCCTGCTCGCCGCTACCGGTGATCAGGCTGAGCTGGGTCATCCAGAAGTCACGGGCCGCGATGAGGACGAACACGACGACGGCCAGCACGGCGACGAGGACCAGCCCACGACCGCGGAACCGGCCGACCACGGCGAGCACCACCAACTGACCGATGATCGCGAACGGGGTGAGCTGGTGTTCGGGCGCGACGGCCAGCAGGCACAGCGCCGCGCAGAAGTAGATCAGCAGCAGCTGCCGGGGTGGCAGCGTCGGGCGGTTCGGCGGGGTCATCGCGGCGACGACCCAGCGGCGTAGCAGCGGCAGTCGGGGCGCGCCGGGATGCGGGGCGGGCCAGCCCGGGACTCCCGCGGCATCGGTGCGCCGGGTGGCCAGCGGGCCGAGGCAGAAGGTGAGCACGGTCAGCAGCAGCACGATGCCGGTGGCCTGCGGGGAGAAGTAGTCCTGCTCGATCCAGTTCAGGCCGACGAACAACCATGCCGCCACCCACGGCGTCCGCGTGCCACCGAGCATCGAGCGGGCCAGGGCGTACACCCCGATCGCCCACACGCCCACGACCGCGGGCGGGAACCAACGCAGCACCTCGTCCAGCTGGGTCGCCCCGGCCGCGTCCCGGAAGAAGGCCCACTGCGCGAAGAACGCGGGCCAGTAGAACCGGGCGTCGATCCCGGACGGTGGGACGCCGGTGCCGGCGATCGCATCGGTGAAACCGGCCAGCAGCCAGGCGGTGGTGAACCGCGCCGTGGGCTGCACGATCGAGGGCATGCCGACGCTGCACAGGATGAGCACGGCGGTAGCGATGCCCAGCATGCCGATGCGTGGCCGCGGCGACCACAGCTCGGCGATGCATGCCGCCACCGCGAGCGCGAGCGATGCCCAGGCCGCGGGCGGCAGGACCTTGGCAAGGCCCCACCCGTCGAGCGCATCGAGATCCGTGGTGGCCGCGGCGAGCGGCAGCAGCAGCACGGCCAGCAGGGCCAGGGCCGGGGAGAGCCACCTCCACCACCACGCCGGCGGGTCGGCGACGGCCGGTGGCTGCGGCTGGTTCGGCGGCTGCGCAGGCAACGTCGTGGTCGGCGCCTCGATCGGCGGGACGACGGGGATCAGCGTGGTCGGCTGGTCCAGGTCACCGCGGCGGCGGGGGTCGCCGGGGGGGCGGGTGTCGGTGGACGTCACGGGCGAACCTCCGGCGCGGTCCGGCGACGGATCCGGACACCGACCGCGCAGACGATCTGGACAGCAACGTAGCCGATCGCAATCGGCAGCAACGCCTCGTCGGGGCTGCCGTCGCGGACCGGGATCACGATGACGACGAGCAGCACCAACAGGGTGCTGACCAGCTGCAGCGTGGCGTACTGCATCGCCTTGCCCGCGGCCTGGCGCACGCCCAGCTCGTGCGCCACGACGAGGCGGAACGCCAGTCCGAGCAGCAGCAGCTGCAGGATCCTACTGACCTCGGCATAACCCTCTCCGAAGATCAACAATACCGGGTGCGCCAGCAGCGCGCCCAGTCCCAGTACCGGAAGGAAGATGAGCAGCAACCTGCGGCGGGCGGCGGCGGCCAGCTCGGCCAGCCGGTGCGGCTCCCGGGCCACGTGGATCGCCAGCGAGTTCATGAAGAAGGTGGCCCCGATGTCGACGACGGTCACCGCCTGCCAGGCGACGAAGAACGCCGCGCCGGTCTCGGGTCCGTATCGCAGGATCACCAGCAGCGTGACCTGGTTGTAGAGCAGGGTGGTCCCGATCTGGGAGATCGAGGTCGGCCCGAGGAACCGCACGGCCTCCCGCCGCGCCGGCAGCACACCGCCCAGGGCGCGGCGACCGTAGCGGCGCACCAGCACCCAGATCACCGCCGAGCCCCCGGCGATCCAGACCACGATCGGCCCGACCCAGGACAGCACCACGCCCTGAGCCCCAAGCCCGGCATAGGCGCACAGGACGACCAGCAGCCCGATCCGTAACACCGCGAACAGCCCGTTGCGCCAGACCGCCCACCACGGCTTTCCGATCGCGACCAGGATGAAGTCGTGCACGACGAACACGCCCCAGCCGGCGGCGGCGAGCACGAACAGCAGGATCCCGAGACCGAAGCTGCCCCCCGGTCCCGCCGCGGTCCGGGCCAGCTCCGGCACGACCAGCACGTAGATGAGCCCGATCAACCCGGACAGCGGCATGATCAGCAGCAGGCTCGACCAGACCAGCCGTCCGGCCCGCCGCCCGGACGCCGGTAGCCAGCGCAGGAGGCCGACGCCGAGGTTCAGCTGCGCGGCACCCGCGACGAGGATGAACGCCGACACCACGGCCGACGCCGCACCGAACTCGGCCTGCGGCATGATCCGCGCGGCGATCAGCCAGCTCAAGAAGCCCGCGATCGGCCCGAGCGCGGCGCTCAACGACAGCGCGAGACCGTCGCCCACGCCCCCGTTGCCATCGGGTCCCGCGGGCTCGACCGCGGGAAGCATCTCGGTGGGCTGCTCGTCGACGCGCCGACCGTTCGCTGCCAGCCGCACGGTCGGGATGTCGTCACCGGCGGGGGTGAGCGCCGCCCTGGCCCCGGCGCGGCCCGGATCGGTTCCTGGGGACGGATCCCACCTCGTCACCGGGTGACCTCGGCCCGTCGCTCGGGCCGGGCCCGACGCCGCGCCGGGCCGCCATCGCGGACAGTCACTGCGCCACCACCGCGTGCCGGAGCAGGAACGGCACGCTCACCGCGGTCATCACGTAGAGGGTCGCGGCCGGATGCCACCAGCCGGTGCTCACCATGATCTGCCCGGCCAGCAGCGTCGTGGCCACGCCGGTGCCGATCGTCAGCAGCCAGACGTGCGCCGCGGGCGCCCGGCGCAGGAAGCCGGCCGCGGCCCAGCCGGGCCCGAGCAGCAGGAAGCTGATCGTCACCAGCAGGCGCAGATCGCCGACGAAGCCGCCGGTGACGTTCAACAGGCTCAGCACACAGGCCGCGAGGCCCGCGAGGACCAGGAGCAGTGCGACCACCCGCCGCGCAGTGCGCGCACGGGTCAACTCGGCCGCGGAGGGCACGCTCACTGCACATCGCTCCGTTCGTCGCCGGACTCGCGAGCCGGCCGGATGCCCGGACGGATCCGGCCCGGCTCAGAGTGTAGGGCGACGCCCGGCGGGCACCTCGCCTCGTCCGAGTGGACCGGGACCAGCGGATTCGCCCCAGCCGAGATCACCCGCTGTGACGAGGGTGGCGGTTCGGTGCCGGCGGGCGGGACATCGTCTGCGGGTCCGGCTCCGCCGGCACGGCGCGGAAGCCCGCGGCGGGCGTCGGGACCAGAACGCGGTCGCCGTGGGGCGCCCGGGCGGGCGGCATCGGCCGGGGCGGCTGCGGGCGGGACGGCGGTGTGCGGGGCGCGACCTGGGCATGCCCGGGCGCGGGGTGGTTGCGGTGCCGGCGGGCCGCGGCCAGCAACTCCGCCCGCCGCCGATCCGCCCGCCGCCGCTCCGCGATCAACGTCCGCAACACCCGCGCCCCATCCACGAACGTCCGCAGATTCGTCTCCCCGAAAATCCGCCGCCGCTCCACCGACGGCACCTCCGTGATCCGCAACCCGGCCGCCGCCACCCGACAGTTCAACACCGTCTCGATCTCAAACCCATCCCCCCACACCATCCCCGCCCCCGCCGCCGGCACCCCCACCTCCGGCAACTCCAACACCGGCAACACATCCGCCCAAAACGCGTTGTACCCGTAACACAAATCCGTGTACCCCGCCCCGAACAACACGTTCGCCACCGCGTTCAACCCCGCATTACCCGACCGCCGCAACAGCGTGATGTCCTCACTACCCCCACCCCGCACGAACCGGCTGCCCTTGGCGAAATCCGCCCCCGCCACCAACGCCGCCACGAACGCCGGGATCTCCCCCGGATCCGCCGACCCGTCCGCATCGAACATCACCAACACATCCCCGGTGGCCGCCGCGAACCCACACGCCATCGCATTCCCCTTGCCCCGCCGGGTCTGCGTGATCACCTTCGCCCACGGCAACACCCGCCGCGCGGTCTGCACCGTCCCATCCACCGAATGCCCATCCACCACGATCACCTCATGCACCGCAGGCCGCACCGCCGCAATCGCCGGCAACACCACCTCCAGGTTCCGCGCCTCGTTCCGCGTCGGAACCACCACCGACACCCGCGGGTCATGACGTCGCATCGCTGATCTCCCCATCGCACCGCTGCGGTGCGCTCGGCCGTCCCGTGTGTGAAGGGCTCTCACTCCATAACGACGGGTGAGCCCGCAGCCGGTTGCCCAGCGGAGCGTGATGGCTCCACACCGTGTCCGCCTGCCCAGCCCGCGGCGCATCGTGGAGCCATCACGCGCTCAAGGCCGTCGCTCGTGAAGTCACGTGCGCGGCTCGGCCCGAGGGACCCGAGGGTGCCGAGCCTTCCGGCCCTGGCCGCACCGCGCGGATCAGACCAGCGTTGGCCCATGGCAGCAAGCGTTGGGTTCGGCGCGCGCGACGTTCTCGTGCGGGCTGTGGAGAGCGCGCTACGCGCCCCGTCGGTGCACAACACCCAGCCGTGGCGATGGCGAATCCACGACAACGCCGTCCGGCTCTACGCCGACCTCGGCCGGCATCTGGTCGGCACCGACCCTGATCGGCGCGATCTGATGATCAGCTGTGGGGCGGCCCTGCATCATCTGCGCGTCGCGCTGGCCGGACATGGTGTGGCCAGCACGACGCAGCGGTTGCCCGACCCCGAGGACAGCACGCTCCTCGCGCTCGTCCAGGCCGGTGACGGACAGCCCGACCCGCGCGACGCCACGCTCGCCGCCTCGATCGGGCGGCGGCACACGGACCGGCGGATCTTCCGGGTCGACCCCCTGCGCCCCGGCCAGCTGGAACGGCTGACCGAGGCGGCCGCCGGCCAGGGTGCCGAGCTGTATCCGGTGCTCGGTGCCGACGCCCGGGATCGGCTGGCGGAGGTGCTCGGCGAGGCCGCCGAGCGCCAGCGTTTCGTCCCGGGCTATCCGGCCGAGCTCGCGATCTGGACCCGCCGCTATCCCGGGGGCCGGGACGGGATCCCGGCCGCAGCGCTTCCCGTCCACAACGACGCCGGGCCGGACGGCGCGGGCCTGCGGCGGTTCCCCAGCGGTCGGCTGGGCACCGGCCACCGCGAGCTGTTCGCCGAGACGGACGGCGCCACGTTGATGGTGCTCGCCACCCCGGGCGACACGGTGCCCGACTGGTTGCGGGCCGGCGAGGCGACGAGCGCCGTACTCCTGACCGCGACGCGCCTCGGGCTGGCCACCACACCGCTGAGCCAGGCGGTGGAGATCCCGCACACCCGTCGTGCGCTGGCCGAGAAGGTTCTGCGGGTACCCGACCATCCGCAACTGCTCGTGCGCGTGGGTTGGGCCCCGCCCGGCCCGGCACTGCCCGCGACCCCCCGCAGGCCGCTGAGCTCGGTGCTGGCGCCGGCCGGGACGAGCCGATGATCACGACCGCGTTGATCGCCGCGACCGCCTTCACCTGGCTGGGCATGGTGCTGGCGATCTCATTCCTCGAGGCGCCGCTGAAGTTCCGCGCCCCCGGGGTGACGCTGGGGCTCGGCCTGGGAATCGGGCGCCTCGTTTTCGCCGCGCTGAACCGGGCCGAGGTGGTGGGTCTGCTCCTCATCGCCGCCGCCCTGGTCGCCGGGCTGGCAAGTCTCGGCGGCGTCGCGCTGGCATCCTGACGCGGGACCCGGCCGGTGTGCGCGCCTGGCGGCCCACGATCTACCGTGGCTGCATGGGTTCGCCGGGGACGGGTGTGCTGCGCCTGGTGCGCGCCGCCGCCGTCACCGCGACCCTCGTGGGTTTCGCCGCCGCTGCACACGTGCTGGGCGGAGCGCCCGTGCCCGGGCCGACGCTTGCGGTCGGCTCGGCACTCGTCCTGGTGATCGTGTCGGCCCTCGCGGGCCAGCGCCTGTCCGGTCCGGCGCTGGTGGCCCTGCTCGCCGTCGGCCAGTTCGCGCTGCACCACGTCTTCACCCTCGGCGCCGCGGACCACGCCATGGACCGCGGTGGCTCCCCGGCCATGCTCGCCGCGCACGTCCTCGCCACGCTGGTCAGCGCCGGTGTGCTGCTGCGCGGTGAGCGAGCCGTGTGGGCGATGTGGTCGTGGCTGTGCCGCCTGCTGCCG
Organism: Pseudonocardia hispaniensis; assembly: GCF_042658695.1. Classification (NCBI taxonomy): domain Bacteria; kingdom Bacillati; phylum Actinomycetota; class Actinomycetes; order Pseudonocardiales; family Pseudonocardiaceae; genus Pseudonocardia; species Pseudonocardia hispaniensis. Next base: position 154,113 of record NZ_JBHSQW010000025.1, read on the forward strand.
ACCGTGGCCGCGCTGTGGCTCCCGGTGCCGGCCCGGCCGCACCGCCGGTGGACGCGACGAGCGCCCCGGCCACGACTCGTCCTGCTGCTCACGGCTGCCCGCCGCGGTCCCCCCGCGCCGGGCCGGCCGACGCCGGCCGCCTCCTGACCATTCGGCCCGGTCTCGGGCCGCCGTCACCGGGATCGCCGCGGCCCCGGTCCCGTTCGCCCAGGTGCGAGCGACCGAGCGCGCCCCGGCGTTCCTCAGCACCGACTTCCAGGAGATGACCATGTCCGTTATCCGTACCGGCCTGCCGCACCGCCTCGCCGCAGCCGTACTGACGCTCGGCGTCGCCGTCGGGGCCGCAGGCTGCGGCAGCTCCCCGACCGCAGCCGACACCCCCGCCAAGCGGGCGTCGGCATCCTCGCTCGTCCTCATCGACGGCTGGGTCAAGGCCGCCGATGAGGGGATGACCGCCGCCTTCGGCAAGCTGGTGAACAGCTCCGGCCGCGATGTCCACATCGTCTCGGCGACCTCGCCCGTCACCAGGTCGATGGAGCTGCACGAGATGGCGCACGCAGACGGCGGCCAGATGGTGATGCGCGAGAAGAAGGACGGGCTCGTCGTGTCCGCCGGCGGCGAGCACCGCCTCGAGCCCGGCGGCGACCACCTGATGTTCATGGAGCTCACCGGCCCGGTGCGGCCCGGCCAGGACGTCCCGATCACCCTCACCGCCGAGGACGGATCCAGCGTCGAGGTCACGGCGGTCGCCCGGTCCTACACCGGGGCCAACGAGGACTACCAGGGTGGGGACCACGACCACGACCACGACGGGCACGGGCACGGGGGTCATTGATGCCCCGACGCGTCGGGCGTCGCGCGTTTCTGGCCTCGGGTGCGGCGGTGCTCGGCGGCGCCGCCGCGCTCGGCGGCCGCGAACTGCTCGACAAGGGCCCGCAACCGTCCGCCCCCGATGCCACCGGACGCGCCACTGTCCCCTTCCACGGCGAGCATCAGGCGGGGGTGGTGACGCCCGGTCAGGCCTTCGCCTCCTTCGTCGCCCTCGATCTCGCCGACGGGGTGGACCGGGAGGCGTTGGTGCGCCTCATGCGGGTGTGGACCGATGACATCGAGCGGCTCACCCGGGGCGCGCCCGGCCTGACCGACACCGAACCGGAACTCGCCGCGGTGCCGGCCCGGCTGACCGTCACCGTCGGGTACGGACCCGGCGTCCTCACCGCGGCCGGCCGGGAGGACCTGCGGCCGGCCTGGCTCGCGCCGCTGCCCGCCTTCGGGATCGACCGGTTGCAACAGGCCTGGAGCGGAGGCGATCTCCTGCTGCAGATCTGCGCCGACGACGAGATCACCGTCGCCCACGCGGTGCGGGTGCTGGTCAAGGAGGCGCGGACGTTCACCCGGGTCCGCTGGGTGCAACGAGGGTTTCGCAACAGCCCGGGCACCGTCGCGCCCGGGACGACCATGCGCAACCTCATGGGTCAGGTCGACGGCACCAGCAATCCGGTCCCCGGGACCCAGGACGACCGGCTGATCTGGGTCGGCCCCGACGGACCCGGCTGGCTGCACGGCGGAACGGGAATGGTGGTGCGACGGATCGCGATGAACCTGGATACCTGGGACGAGCTCGACCGGCCCGCCCGCGAACAGGTCATCGGGCGACGCCTGGACAACGGGGCCCCGCTGACCGGCACGCACGAGCACGACGAGCCCGATCTGGCGGCGATGACCGACCTTCACCTACCGGTGATCGAGACCTTCGCCCACATCCGCCGGGCCCGTTCGGACGACCCGGAGCACCGCTTCCTGCGCCGCTCGTACAACTACGACGAGCCGCCCGCGGCCGGGGAGCTGTCGAACAGCGGCCTGGTGTTCGTGTCGTTCCAGGCCGATATCGACGCGCAGTTCACGCCGATCCAGCGCCGGCTCGACCAGCTGGATCTGCTCAACCAGTGGACGACGCCGATCGGCTCGGCGGTGTTCGCCGTCCCGGGCGGCTGCCGGCCCGGCGAGTATCTCGGTCAGCGGCTGCTGGAACCCTGAGCGGCCGGGTGGCGAAGGTGATCAGCTTCGCCACCCGGCACCGGCCGCCGAGCAGGACCCACCATCCTGGCTCACCAGGGACCTTCGACGGTATCGCCGCCCCCGGCCGCGACGCATCGTGGCAGCGGCGCACCAGCGCCCGATGTTCGACGAACTCTCGAGGTGGCGAGCTCGACATGACCCGGATCCCGAGGGCGCTCGGTCTGAGCGAGGAACACGTCCGCACACTGCTGGAGGCCACGCGCCGTGCCCCGTCGATACACAACACGCAACCGTGGCGGGTCCGGCTGACCGAGCCGGTGATCGAGCTCTACGCCGATCCACTGCGCGGGCTGCGGATCACCGACCCGCGCGGGGTGGAACTGCGGCTGAGTTGCGGGGCAGCGCTGTTCAACCTGCGTACGACTCTGCGCGGCTTCGGGATCCGGCCGGTCGTGACCGTCCTGCCCGACCCGCAGCGGCCGCATCTGCTCGCCGCGATCCGGCACGGTGGGCGCAAGGTCCCGACCCCGGAGCTGGAGCGGCTGCGACGGGCGATCCCGCTGCGCCGCACCAACCGCAGGCCGTTCAGCAACACTCCCGTCGCCACCCCCGACCAACACGCGCTGCGCCGCGCCGCGCACGAGGAGGGTGCCTGGCTGCACCTCGTGCACGACCAGGCACAGCGCACGCAGCTGAGCAGGCTGGCCGCGCGCGCCCACGACATCCAGATGTCCGACCCCGCGTTCCGCGCCGAACTGGCCGCCTGGACGGGGACCGGGGACGACCGCCCCGACGGCGTCCCGGCCCGGGCCGGCGGCCCGCTTCCGGCGCCTCAGGATGTGTGGGTGCTGCGCGACTTCACCGACGGCGACGGCCCGGTCCGCGCGGCGGGTAAGGACTTCGAGGCCGAGCCGCTCATCGCGGTGCTCAGCTCGCACACCAGCGGTCCGGAGGCCGAACTCCAGGCCGGTCAGGCCATGCAGCGGGTACTGCTCACCGCCACCGTGTCCGGTCTTGCCGTGTCCTTCCTGTCCCAGCTCGTGGAGGTGGCCTCGATCCGCGAACAGGTGCGCAGGCTGATCGACGGCACCCACCAGCCCCAGGTCGTTCTGCGGATCGGTCACGGATGGCCGGTCGCCGCGACCCCGCGCCGGCCGATCGAGGAGTTGGTGCTCCCCGAGCACGCCCGCTCGGCACCCGCCGGTGGGCCGCGCCCCGGCGACCGGTCCGGGCGGTGACCGCCCGTCCTCGTCGTCTCCGCACCTGCGGCGTGCTGAGGTCCAGGGCCCCGCGTTCACCAGGGAGAACCCGTCCGTCATGCCCTGCCACCGGACCGGCCCGAGGCCCTATCATGGGCCCCAGGTGACGGGACCACCCGCCGGCCATGGAGCCGGGCACTGGTTGCACTCCGGTCTTCCAGACCCGGCCAACCCTATCCAGGGAACAGGAGCCGCCATGTCCGCCCAACACCGTCGCGAGGAGCACCCCACCGGCCTGCCCCAGCTCACCCGCGGCAAGCACACGAACGCGCGGTCCGGCACGTGCCTCATGGAGTACGTCTCGATCCTCTCCGGCTCCCGGTTCACCGACCGGCCGCGTTGCACCCATCCGTTGCTGGGCTGGCTGGCCCGCCGGGTGAACGACGACATCAGCGACGACGCCACCCGTCAGCAGCTGGTGCTGCGGGCGCCCGCGCTGATCGACACTCGGGTCCGGGACCCACGGGTCCGCCCGACGATCCTCGTCGCGCTCGCCGAGGCCGGGTTGCAGCAGCATCCGGACGATCATTGGTTGCACCACACCCTGCAGCGAGGCACCCGCAGGCTCGCCCGGCTCGCCGACCCCGAGAACCGGCCACGGTTCGCTCACCTGTTCCCGTCCGTGGATCTGGCGAGCCTCTACGTGCACGTCTTTCACGCGATGTGTCACCACCCCGACGCCGAACGCGACCACCTACTGATCGCGATGCTCGACACCTCGATCACGAAGTGCCGCGAGCTGTTGACCCTTCCGACGGTCCCCACGGCGACCAGCCACGCCCTGCGCTGACGGTCGACGCTCCCCTCGGCCTGCCCGGCCGCTGCCGATGGCGCTCGGGTGAGCCGGGAAAGCACTGGCTGACCTCGCGCCGGCACCAGTGATCGTCGCTCTCGCGGCGTACGGGTGGACTCCGCGCAGCGGCGGGACGAGGTGCGAACAGAACTCGCCCACACCGGGACGGAACAGGGCACCATGGGAGTTTGAAGGCCGCATCGGTGGTGGAGGCCGGCGAATGGCTGCGTGGGTGGTATGGATGGTCCTCGCCGTGGTGTTCGGTGTCGCCGAGGTCTACACGCTGACCGCGGTCCTCGGTCTGCTCGGCGGCGCCGCTCTCCTCACCTCCGGCGCGGCGGCCATCGGGCTGCCGCTGCCGTTGCAGCTGGTGGTGTTCGCGCTGGCCTCGGCCGCCGGACTGCTGGCCATCCGCCCGATCGCGCGGCGGCATCTGCACCAGCCTCAGCTTCAGCGGTTCGGCATCGACGCGCTCATCGGCCGGAAGGCCTACGCCCTCACGGAGGTGACCGTCCGAGACGGAACGGTGCGCATCGGCGGCGAGGAGTGGACCGCCCGCTCCTTCGCCGACGGAGTGGTGATCCCACCGGGGGCGACCGTCCACGTCATGCAGATCGACGGCGCCACCGCGATCGTGTACCCGGAGGAATGACCGTGGAGATCACCGGTTTGCTCATTGCCGCAGTCCTCATCGCGCTGTTCGTCATCGTCACCGTGGTCCGTGCCGTACGGATCGTGCCGCAGGCCCGCGCCCGCAACGTCGAACGGCTCGGTCGCTATCACCGCACGCTGCAGCCCGGCCTGAACTTCGTCATCCCCTACATCGACCGGGTCTACCCCGCGATCGACCTGCGTGAGCAGGTCGTCTCGTTCCGCCCGCAGCCGGTCATCACCGAGGACAACCTCGTGGTCGAGATCGACACGGTGCTGTACTTCCAGGTCACCGACCCGCGGTCGGCCGCCTACGAGATCGCCAGCTACCTGCAGGCCGTCGAGCAGCTCACGGTGACCACGCTGCGCAACGTCGTCGGCTCGATGGACCTGGAGCGGACGCTGACCTCCCGCGACAGCATCAACAGCCAGCTGCGCGGCGTGCTCGACGACGCCACCGGCAAATGGGGGCTGCGGGTCAACCGGGTCGAGATCAAGGCGATCGACCCGCCCAAGACCATCAAGGACGCGATGGAGAAGCAGATGCGCGCCGAGCGGGACAAGCGCGCCGCCATCCTGACCGCCGAGGGGCAGCGCCAGTCCCAGATCCTCACCGCCGAGGGCGACAAGCAGGGCGCGATCCTGCGCGCCGAGGGTGAGCGCAGCGCCGCCATCCTCAAGGCCGAGGGTCAGTCCCGCGCGATCGACGAGGTGTTCCAGGCCGTGCACCGCAACGACCCCGACCCCAAGCTGCTCGCCTACCAGTACCTGCAGGTGCTGCCGCAGCTCGCCCAGGGCGAGGGCAATACCTTCTGGGTGATCCCCGGCGAGGTCACCGCGGCACTGCAGGGAGTCTCCCGGGCGTTCACCGAGGCTCTGCCCCGCTCGGAGGCCATCCGGGAGGCCGCCGATCAGTCCACCGAATCGGCGGCCCGGGCCAGGCGGGACGCCGCCCGGGCCGAGGAGGCCGCCGCCGAGGCGGTGGCCGACGCGCGCGAACCCGGGGGCATCCCCGAGCTCATGGGCCGGAGCCAGCGCGCCGAGCAGCCGGTCAACGGGGAAGGCGAGCGTCCCGGGGCGCACTGACCGGCGATCTCAGGAGACGATTCGCTCCCCCGACGGCGAGCTGTTCCTGCCGGGCCGCGTCCGCCGTAGCCTCGGCGCGTGGACCGCGCAGCCGGCTCCCGGCCGCTGGGCACCGGCCCCACGACGAGCACCGAGCTGATCGAGGCTGGGCGCGCTGCCCTCGCACGTGGGGCCTGGGAGCAGGCGCGTGCCCGGTTCGAACAGGCGGCGCAGGAGTCGGGGACGGGAGCGGCGCTGGAGGGACTGAGCTGGGCGGCCTGGTGGTTGAACGACGCGACGCTCCTCTTCGACGCCCGCGAGCGCGCCTACCACGCGTACTCCTCGGCGGGGGATCGGCGAGGCGCGGCGCGCCTGGCCGCCTGGATCGGCACCGACCATGTGGATTTCCGCGGCGAGCACGCCGTCGCGCAGGGCTGGCTCGGCCGAGCCCGCAGGCTCCTCGAGGATCTCGAACCGGGAGCTGAGCACGGCTGGCTGCTCGTGCACGAGGCCGAGAAGCGCCTATTCGCCGGGAACGACACCATCCGCGCCCGCGAGCTGGGCCTGCAGGCCGCCGAGCTGGGCCGACGCCTCGGACTCGTGGATCTCGAGATGGTGGGTCTGGCCACCGACGGTCTCGCCAGGGTGACCGAATGCAGGGTCGACGAGGGGATGGCCCTCCTCGACCAGGCGGCGGTCGCAGCCTTCGGCGGGGAGTTCCACGAGACCTGGTCCAGCATCTGGTGCGGCTGCTACATGCTCTACGCCTGCGAACGGGCGCGTGACTACGAGCGGTCGGCGCAGTGGTGCCGCAGGATCCTCGACTGGTCCGCGCGGCGGCGCATCCCCTTCCTCGACGGGGTCTGCCGCGCGCACTATGCAGGCGTCCTCATCTGGCTCGGCGCCTGGGCAGAGGCCGAACGAATGCTGAACGATGCGACCACACTCCTCACCGTGATCCGGCCACCGATGCGGATCGATGCCATGGTGAACCTGGGTGAGCTGCGCCGTCGCCAGGGCCGTCTCGACGAGGCCGCGGAGATCTTCGACGAGGTCGCGGTGCATCCGTTGGCGCTGCTCGGGCTCGGCGAGATCCACCTCGACCGGGACGACCCCGCCGGGGCCCGGGACCGTGCCGAGCAGTACCTGCGCGAGACGGGGCTCGGGCCGGGCACACTGCGGGCCGCCGGGCTGGAGCTGCTGATCCGGGCACACGTTGCGCTCCGGGAGCCGGCACGGGCGGAGCCGGCCCTGCGCGAACTCGAGTCCATCGCCGACGCGGTCGCAACGGCGCCGCTGCGGGCCTCGGCGCGCTTCGCCGCAGGCCTGCTCGCGGCGGCGACCGACGCCCCCGAGCGGGCCCGGACGGACTTCGAGGACGCCAGCCGCCTGTTCCATCGCTGCGGCGCGCCATACGAGGCCGCCCGGGCGAGGATCGAGCTCGGCCGCGTCCTGGCGGGGCAGTCGCGGGCCCGGGACGCGATGCGGGAGCTGCGTTCGGCGGCGACCTCGCTGCGCCGCATCGGTGCCGTTCGAGACGCGGAGCTGGCCGAGGCGTTCGCGCTCGACCTGTCCTCCGCACGCCGCGCCTCGCCGCTCACCACGCGCGAGCGCGAGGTGCTGCGACTCGTGGCCGAGGGCAGGACCGACCGTGCGATCGCCGACGAGCTCGTGCTCAGCGAGCACACGGTCCACCGGCATGTGGCGAACATCCTCACCAAACTCGGCTGCCCGTCCCGCTCGGCCGCCGTCGCCGAGGCCCTCCGGAAGGGGTTGATCTAGCGGGGTATGGCCGATTCCGGCCAGACCAGTCGGACCGGACGATGACGAGAACACGGGACGCAGCCGCGGCCCTCCCGGGTTCAGCCTGGAGCCTCCACACCTGGAGGCTGAGATGGCACAGACGATCGAGGGGAGCCCGTGGTTCGTCCACCCCGGTGATCCGGACTACGACGAGCTTCGCACCGTGTTCAGTTCGATGGTCGACAAGCGGCCCGCGGTGATCGCACGGTGTTCGACTCCCCAGGATGTGGCCTCGGCCCTGAACCACGGGCGCGACCGCGGCCTGGAGATCGCCGTGCGGGCGGGAGGACACTCCGCCGCCGGAATGTCGCTGTGTGACGGCGGATTGGTCATCGACGTGCGTCCGATGAAACAGATCGTCATCGACCCCGAGCGCCGCACCGCCCGGGTCGGAGCCGGCTGCACCTGGAGCGAGGTCGATCGAGCCGGCCAGGCCCACGGGCTCGCCACCACCGGCGGCCGCGTGTCCTCCACCGGTGTCGCCGGCCTCACCCTCGGCGGCGGGTCGGGTTGGCTGGAGCGCCAGCACGGCTTGGCCTGCGACAACCTGATCGCGGTGGAGCTGGTGTGCGCCGATGGCTCGCTGGTCACGGCGAGCGCGGATGAGCACCCGGAGCTGTTCTGGGCCCTGCACGGCGGCGGCGGCAACTTCGGGATCGCCACCGCCTTCACCTTCGCGCTGCACCCGGTCGGCCCGCAGGTGCTGGCCGGTCTGCTGCTCTACCCGGTCGAGCGGGGCCGCGACCTGCTACGCCTGCTCCGCGACTTCATGCCCGATGCGCCGGAGGAGTTCGGCCCGGCGCTGTTCTACCTGACGGTGCCGGTCGAGGACGGGCTGCCGGCCCACCTGCACGGCCGACTCGTCTCCGCGATCGCGCTGTGCTACACCGGCCCCGTCGAGCGGGGCGAATGGCTCCTCGAACCGTTCCGCGCGCTCGGCCCCGAGGTGGACCTGGTGGAACCGATGGCCTACGCCGACTTCCAGTGCGCACTCGACGATCCGCCCGGCAACCGGATCTGGTGGACCGCGGAGTACCTGCACGTGGTCACCGACGAGGCGATCGAGGTCATCCACCGGCACGCACTCGCGACGCCGAACCCCACGCCATCGCAGACCTTCATCGTGCCGTGGGGTGGGGCGGTCGCGCGGGTCGGCGAGGACGACACCCCACTCACCCAGCGAGATGCGACCTGGGTGGTGCACCCGGCCGCGTTCTGGGCCGACCCCGCCGACGACGACACATCGATCGGCTGGGCTCGCGACTTCCGCGACGACCTCCGCCGGTTCGCATCGGGAGGAACGTTCCTGAACTTCATCGGCGACGAGGGCGCCGACCGCGTACGGGCCGCCTACGGTGAACGGAAATACCGGCGCCTCGCCGCCGTCAAGGCGGAGTACGACCCCGGCAATGTCTTCCGCGGCAACCAGAACATCGAGCCCGCGGTCCCCGCGTTGGCCCACCGTGACAGCGGCTCGTGAGCGGAGTCACCGGCCGGCGGCCGACCTGCGTTCGGCGGACATTCCGCAATGTGCATCGCCACCTCGGACCTTGCTGAAACGGAAAGGAACCGAATTCGTGGATCGATTCGCCCGCGGATAGCTATGATCAATCAATGCACACCGGCATCCCTGTTCTGCGATTCGACCAGGCGCGCGGTGCAAGCGGCGCCTTCGCTCCCACGTTCCTCGAACAACTCCGGACCGCGCTGCACGAGGTCGGTTTCATGCAGCTGACCCACTTCGGCGCGGCCCCGGGTCAGATCGAGAAGCTGACCGAGACCACTCGGCGGTTCTTTGCGCTGCCGCAGGAGGAGCGGCTGGCCCTCAACAACCTCCACTCCCCACATTTCCGCGGCTACACGCGTCTGGGTCACGAAATCACCGCCGGTCGGCGCGACGCGCGGGAACAGCTCGATTTCGGTCCGGAGCTGCCGGTGCGCCCGCGCGCGGACTGGGACGCCCCCTACCGGCTGCTGGAGGGTCCCAACCAGTGGCCCGACTCCGCCCAGCCGGAGCTGCGGACCGTCGTGCTGGCCTGGACCGAGCTGCTCAGCCGGGTCGCCACCGAACTCACCCACGCCATCGCCGCGTGCCTGGGACTGCCCGAGGACCAGTTCGACGACGCGTTCACCGACGCCCCGCACTGGTTCGGCAAGCTCATCCGCTACGTCGGCACCGACTCCGACGGCCTCGACGCCCAGGGGGTCGGCCCGCACGCCGACTACGGCTTCCTCACGCTGCTGCTGCAGGACGGCATCGGCGGGTTGCAGGCCCGCCCGCCCCGCGCGACCGACTGGGTCGACATCCCGCCGATCGACGGCGCCCTGGTGATCAACGTCGGGGAGATGCTGGAGGTGGCCACACACGGCTACCTCGTCTCGACGGTGCATCGGGTGCTGCCGTGCGCGCCCGGGACGACTCGCCAGTCGATCGCGTTCTTCTGGTCGCCGCGACTGGACGCGACGCTGCATCCGGTTCCGCTCACCCCTGAGCTCGCGGCGCACGCCCCGGGCGTCACCGAGACCGAGCACAACCCGGTGCTGCCCCGGTTCGGGGACAACGCGCTGAAGGGCTGGTTCCGATCACATCCGGAGGTCGCCGCACGCCATCACCCGGACCTGCTGGATTCCGTGCTGGTCAAGAGCGGTCACGAGTAGGAGAACGGGCGCGGACGGCCGGGGGACGGTCGTCCGCGCCCGTTCGCCGGGTTCGGAGCGCGGAGCAGCTGCTGGTCAGGCGGGGCGGACGAGCCGGCCTGTAAGCCGGATTCTGTTCCCGGGCCCCTCGCGGTGCCCCGTTCGGCGGCCATCCATCTCGACCCGCCGTCACCGACGGGTTCTGTGCGGCCTACCCGCAGGCTCGGACGGGCCGTCCTCGAACGCCTGCGCAGCGCCCCGTCCGGTGGACGCGGCGCCTCTTGGCCTTGCTCCGGGTGGGGTTTACCGAGCCACCCCGGTCACCCGGGGTGCTGGTGGTCTCTTACACCACCGTTTCACCCTTACCCCGCGCCTCGTGAGGCTCACGACGCGCGAGGCGGTCTGTTTTCTGTGGCACTGTCCCGCAGGTCACCCTGGGTTGCCGTTAGCAACCACCCTGCCCTGTGGAGTCCGGACTTTCCTCGGCGACGGCCCCGTACGGGACCATCGACGCGGCCGCCCGGCCAGCTCGTCCGCTGTTCCAGCTTATCCAGTGCGGGATCCCGGCGGTCCGCGGGCTACCGTCCCGGTCGTGGTCGTCGCGTCGCCGGGAACGCTCGCGTTCCTCCTGCTGGCCGGTCTCCTCGCGGGTGCCGTGAACGCCGTGGCCGGTGGGGGTTCGCTGCTGGTGTTCCCCGCGCTGCTCGCGGTCGGTTTCCCGCCGCTGGCCGCCAACGTCACGAACTCGGTCGCGCAGTGGCCCGGCTACCTGGGCCTCATCCTGGGGCAGCGGCGCGACCTGCGTGAGCAGCGCCGCCGGATCCTGCTCACCTCCACCGTCTCGGTCGTCGGCGCCGGCCTGGGATGTGCGCTGCTGCTGATACTGCCGGGCTCGGTCTTCGACGCCGTCGTGCCCGCCCTGGTGCTGCTGGCCAGTCTGCTGCTCGCGCTGCAACCGCGGATCAGACGCTGGGTGGGACAACCCGAGCCCGGTGCCCCCGACCGGATGGGCGTGCTGCTTCCGGCGATCTTCGTCGCGGCGATCTACGGCGGCTACTTCGGGGGTGCGCTCGGTGTCATCCTCATCGCGACGCTGTCGCTGTTCGCCCACGATCGGCTGATCCGGCTCAACGCGCTCAAGGGGCTGCTGTCGCTGGTGATCGCGACCGTCTCGCTCGCGGTCTTCGCGGCCGGGGCGCCGGTCGACTGGCTCGCGGTCGCGCTGCTGGCCCCCACCACCCTGGTCGGCGGGTTCGTCGGCGCGAAGGTCGCGCAGCGGCTGCCGGAGACCGCTCTGCGCTGGTGCGTGGTGGGGCTCGGCGTCGTGGTCGGCGTCTGGCTGCTCGTCGACTGAACTCCGCCGACCCCTTTCCGCAGCTCAAGCCCCCCTGTGAGTGCGTAACAGTGTTAGAACACTGTTACGCACTCACAGGGGGCGTTGACCAGGCGGACGGAGGTGCCACCGTCGGGGTAGAAGTCGGCGATGCACAGCGAGGCCAGGTCGAGATGCAGCGTGTACAGGACCGAGGGGCCTGCGCCCAACGCCTCGCGCAGCACCATCTTGATCGGCGTCACGTGGCTGACCACGACGACGGTTTGTGCCGGGTAGCGCGCGACGATCTCGGCTCGCTCCGCGGCGATCCGCCGCCCGACCTGGGCGAAGCTCTCCCCACCGGGCGGGGCGACGTCCTGCGAGCCCAGCCAGGCCCCGTGCAGCTCGGGGTCCCGTTGCCGGGCCTCGGCGAACGTCAGCCCCTCCCAGGAGCCGAAGTCGGTCTCGACCAGTCCTGGCCGAACGACGAGCGGGGCGCCGGTGGCCTCGGCCACCGCGCCGGCGGTCTGCGTCGCGCGGCGCAGCGGCGAGGTCAACACGGCGGCGATCCCGTCGACGGCGGCCAACCGGGCGGCGGCGTCGGCGGCCTGCCGCAGCCCGAACTCGGTGAGCTCCGGATCGCCGTGTCCGGAGTATCGCCGCTCGACCGAGAGCGCGGTCTGGGCGTGGCGCAACAGGAGGAACCGGGTCGGTTGACCGAGCTGCCCGGTCCACGCGGTGGTCGCCGCCTGCTGCCCGGCCCCGGTCACGGAACGCCCCCGGTGTCCATCGCCTGGTTGGCCAGCTCGTCGGCGCGCGCGTTGCGGCGACGCGGTACCCAGCCGAACCGGACCGCACCCAGCTCGGCCACGAGCGCGGCCGCCTCGGCGGCCAGCGGCTGCAGGCCGGGGTGCTTGATCCGCCAGCGACCCGACATCTGCTCGACGACGAGCTTGGAGTCCATCCGTACCTCGACGTCGGTGGCTCCCAGCTCACGCGCGGCCTGCAGACCGGCGATGAGTCCCCGGTACTCGGCGACGTTGTTGGTCGCGATCCCGAGGTAGCCCTGCCGCTGCGCCAGGACCTCCTCGGTCACCGCATCGAGCACAACGGCCCCGTAGCCCGCAGGACCCGGATTGCCCCGCGCTCCGCCGTCGGCCTCGACGATCACCTTCACCGCTCGACCTTCACAGCCCCGACTCCGTGGTCCGCACCAGGATCGTGCCGCATTCCTCGCAGTGCACCAGCTCGTCGGCGGGGGCCGCGCGCAGCTGGCTGAGGAACGTACGGTCCAGCTCCAGCCGGCAGGCCCCGCAGCGCCGCTCGCGCAGCGCGGCCGCCCCCGCGTTCCCGTGTTCGCGGCGCCGCTCGTAGACCGCGAGAACCTCACCGGGGATCTCCCCGAGCATCGCGGAGCGCTCCCGCCCGCGCCCGGCCGTGGCGGCATCGAGATCGGCCAGGGCGGCGTCACGGCGCTCGGCGATCTCGGACATCGTCTGCTCGGCCTCGGCCAGCACCCCCCGGGAGTGCTCCAGATCAACGCCGAGCGCTTCGCGCCGCTCCATCACCTCCAGCTGCTCATCCTCGAGGACGGCCTGGCGGCGCGCCAGGGTCTGCAGCTCGTGCTGCAGGTCGGCGGCCTGTTTGGCGCCGACCCCGGTCCCGGCGAGCAACTGCTCGTCACGGCGAATGCGGGCTCGCACCCCCTCGACGTCATGCTCGATCCGGTGGATGTCGCGGTCGAGGTCCCCCGCGGCCGTCTCCGCGGCGACGAGCCTGTCCTTGCCCGCCTGCACCGCCGCCGCGGCCTCGGTGAGTTGGGCGTGCTCGGGGAGGGTGCGCCGCCGGTGCGCCAGCCGGGTCAACTCGGCGTCGATCTCGGCCAGGTCGAGCAGCCGCCGCTGGACGGCGGGGTCGGCCTTCATGATGGCCCCTCCTTCATCTCGCCCCCGATTGCTCACGCCCCTGCGCGAGGTCAGAACGTGCGATCGTCCAGGGGTCCGTCCGCAGAGCGGAGACGCGAACCTCGACGCTACCCCCCACCGCCGCGCGGATCACAGCCGCCGCCTGTTCGCACCACGGCCACTCCGACGCCCAGTGCGCGACGTCGACGAGCGCGGGCGTCGGACGGCCCGGCAGCGAACCCGCAAGCACGTGTTCCGAAGCCGGGTGGTGCCGCAGGTCGGCGGTGACGTAGGCATCGACACCCGCGGCGATCGCCGCGCCGAGCGCGGAGTCCCCCGCGCCCCCGCACACGGCGACCCGGCGGATCTGCCGGTCGGGGTCGCCCGCCGTGCGGACCCCCCACGCGGTGGCAGGCAGCGCGTCCGCCACCCGCTGGGTGAACGCCGAGAGCGGCTCGGGTTCCGGCAGCGCACCGACCCGGCCGATTCCCTGCGACGAGGGCAACTCGGCCAGCTCGAACACGTCGAAGGCGGGTTCCTCGTAGGGGTGCGCGGCGCGCAGCGCAGCGACGACCTCGGCGCGCCGCGCCCGCGGCAGCACCATCTCCAGCCGGGTCTCCGCGACCCGTTCGAGCTTGCCGACCTGGCCGATCGCCGGTGCTGCACCCTCGTGCGGCAGGAACTGGCCGGTCCCCGCGGTGGCGAACGAGCAGTGGCTGTAGTTGCCCAGCCGTCCGGCCCCGGCCGCCGACAGCGCCTCGTGCACGAGCGTGATCGCCGGCCCGACCGGCACGAACGCGACGATCTTGTCCATCGGCGGGCCGGCCTCCGGCTGCAACGGGCCCTCGATGGCCAGCCCGATCGCGGCGGCCAGGGCGTCGGAGACACCGGGGTCGGCGGCGTCGGCGTTGGTATGCGCCGTGAACAGCGCCGTACCCGCGCGGACGAGCCGGTGCACCAGGGCGCCCTTCGGGGTGTCCGCCCCGACCCCGTGCACCCCGCGCAGCAGCAGCGGATGGTGGGTGACGAGCAGGCCGGCGCCGATCTCGATCGCTTCGTCGACGGTCTCCCGGACCGGGTCGACGGCGACCAGCACGCGCTCGACGCGCTCGTCCGGGTCGCCGCAGACCAGGCCGACGGCGTCCCAGCTCTGGGCGAGCGGGGGCGGATACGCGGCGTTCAGGGCGGCGATGACGTCGGCGAGCCGGGGCGCGGTCATGCGGCCATTCTCGCCAAGGCCGAGGCCAGCGCCTCGACCAGCACACCGACCTGCTCCGCGGGCCGCACCGCCACCCGCAGGTGGTCCGGTCCGAGGCCGGGGAAGGTGTCGCCGCGGCGGACCGCGATCCCGGCCGCCCGCAGTTGTTCGCGCACCCGCGAACCCTGCCCGGCGGGAAGCCGCAGCAGCAGGTAGGGGGCCACCCCGGGCAGCACCTCGACGCCCGGCAGAGCGGCCAGCGCGGCGGCCTGCGCCGCCCGTCGCGTCACCAGCGTGCGCGCGGCCCGGGCCGCGAGCTCCACGGCCGCGGGCTCGCTGCAGGCGATCACCGCCTCCAGCGCGAGCGTTCCCACCGGCCACGGCGGCCGCGGCGCGGCCAGCCGGGCGAGCAGCTCCGGCGCACCCAGCGCGTACCCGGCGCGCAGCCCGGCGAGCGCCCAGGTCTTGGTGAGGCTGCGCAGCACCAGCAGACCGGGGAGGTGCCCCGGCCCGGCCAGCGACTCCGGCTCACCCGGTAGGGCGTCGGCGAAGGCCTCGTCCACCACGAGGACCCGGCCGGGTCGGGCCGCGGCCGCCACCGCGCGCGCCGGGTGCAGCACCCCGGTCGGGTTCGTCGGGTTTCCGATCACCACGAGGTCGGCGTCAGCGGGGATCGCGGCCGGATCGAACCGATGCCCGGCGGACTCCTCGGTGAGCACCCTCGTCACCGGTATCCCGGCCGCGCGCAGGGCCGCCTCCGGCTCGGTGAACCCGGGATGCACGACCGCGGCGTGCCGCGGCGCCAGCCCCGGCAGCAGCGCGAACCCCTCCGCGCTCCCCCCCAGGACCAGCACCTCCTCGGGGTGGCGGCCGTGCCGCGCGGCCACGGCGGCCCGCGCGGCGGCGTCGTGCGCCGCGCTCGGGTAGCGGGCCAGCCCGTCCAGGGCCGCGGCGAGCCGCTCGCGCAGCCACCCGGGCGGCGCGTCCGCCTGCACGTTCACCGCGAAGTCCAGCAGCCCCGGTTCCGCCTCGACGTCGCCGTGGTGGCGCAGCCGGGCGGTATCCGGATCGGGATCCGCACCGCGCATCATGGCTGAGCACCCTACGGTGATCGGGTTTCAGGCTGTGAGGGCGCTTCCCTGCTCGTCGTCGGATCCCGCGGCACGCAGCCCCTCCGCGGGAAACGGCGCATCGATCGACCTGCGCGCCGGGCTCGTCCAGCGCCCGCTCGAACGCACCCACGCGAGCGGCACCGTGTACAGCGCAAGCGCCGCGTCCAGGATCCGCAGCAGCGGGAAGGCGAGCCAGTAGGCCAGGATCCACGCGCGCCGCTCCACCGCGGCGACGACACAGGTGAGCAGCAGGTCCGGCCCGAACAGCCCGACCAGCAGCGAGGCGGGGCTCAGATGCGCCGCGAGCACGGAGTGGACGGCGGCGAACAGCGGCGGGTTCAGCACGGGGGGGAAGAGCTGCGGCAGTCCGACGACGATGAGCAGGATCGGGAGCAGCACGAACAGGAGGCTGCTGGTGAGCAGCTCGAGCAGCAGCAGCGTCACCATCGCGGTGAACAGGCTGGGTCGCGGCCGGTGCCGCCGGACGGTCTGCCACAGTCCCAGCGCCCAGCGTCTGGTCTGGCGGATGTAGTCACGGAGGTTGTCCGGGTCCTGGGTGACGGCGACGGAGTCCAAGGTGAAGGCCACCTTGCCGAGCCGCTTGCGATAGACCTCGAACGTCATGTTGAAGTCCTCGATCACCAGGCCCGGCGGATCCATCTCGATCTCGGGCAACACCGAGGTGCGGTACATGCTGGCGAAGCCCGGGACGATCTGGGTGGCGTTGGTGAACCGCCACGTCTGACCGATCTTCATCAGGCGCTGGGTGAGCGTGTAGATGCGCTGCCGGTGGCAGGACACGATCCTGCCGACCATCGAGAGCCGATGCCGGTCCCAGTGCGAGCGCACCGCGCCGGCGACGGCGACGATCCGCGGATCGTCGAACTGCGGCAGCGCGGCGGCGACGTAGCCGGGGTCGACCCGGGTGTCGGCGTCCAGCAGCAGCACCGCCGTGAACCGGTCGACCAGTTCGAAGCGCTCGATCGCCTCCCGCAGCGCGCTCGCCTTCCCGACGTTGCCGGCGGTCTCGATGACGGCGGCCCCCGCCGCCCGAGCCAGCGCGACGGTCCGGTCGGTCGACCCGTCCGAGACGACGTGGATCTGGTTCCGCGGCACCAGCTTCGCGATCGCCTCGAGGCTGTCGGCGATCACGGTCTCCTCGTTGTGCGCCGCCATGAGGACCGCCACGTCGGTCACCCCGACGCGCGACGCCACGTCGCCACGGCGGCTCGGGCGCCGCCGGGTCCACCCCTCCTCCAGCACCCGCAGCAGACCGATCGTGCCCCACAGCACGAAGTTGACCCCGATGACCAGGATCACCAACGGCCACCACGGCATCACCGGTGCGCCCCCTCCCCGCCGTCGTCGAGGGGTTGCACGGGCAGCGCTTCGTGCAGCGCCGACCAGACACGTTCGTCCTCCGCACCGAACATCCACAGGAACACACCGCGGATCCCGGCGCCGCGCGCCGCCGCGAACTTCGCGGTGGCGCTCTCGGCGTTCTCGAACCACACCTCGTGGGCCCGGCCGGTCGAATCGACGTAACGGAACCACGGCGCCTGGGCCGTGACGTCGTACGCGACCGGTACCTGGTACTGGCGAGCCCGGCCGAAACACTGCAGCCAGCTCACGGTCTCGCCACGGCCGTTCGCCCAGTCGTAACCGGACAGTGAGACCCCGAGCAGGAGCTTGTCGGCGGGAATCTGGGTCGTGGCGTAGGCCAGCACGTCGCGCACCCACCCGATCGGCGCGACCGGGCCGGGCGGCGAGGTCGACCAGTGATAGTCGTAGGCCATGAGGCGCACCTCGTCGGCGACCGCGCCGATCGCGGCATAGTCCTGCGCGACATTGCGCTCGTCGTAGCCGGCGTCGGTGGACTTCGCGAAAACCGCGACGGACAGGGTCTTGCCGTGCGCGTGCAGCGCGTCGGCGAGGCGGGTCACAAACGTGGTGAACGCGTCCCGATCACCCGCCCGCAGGTTCTCGTAGTCGATGTCGATCCCGGCGTAGTCGCCGTGGCGCACCAGGTCCGTGATGTCGGCGATGTGACGGGCCATGACCGCCGGGTCGTGCAGGATCGCCGCCACCGGCTCGTAGCTGAAACTGCCGTTCGTGACGTTCGCGAGGGTGGGAACGATGGGCATCCCGGCAGTGCGCAGCTCGCGCAGGGAGGCGTTCAGCCGGGCCGACTCGGCGGGCGGGTACTGCACGACGATCGAACCGTCGCGGGCCAGCCCGTACATCCAGGGCGAGACCTCGTTGAAGTCCTGCCGGTTGGCGAGCACGACACCGCTGCCGCCGGTGAGGTTCCAGTACGGCAGCGCGGCCACCGCCAGCATCGGCGGACGAGCCGTCGGCCGCAGCAACGCGACCAGGATGATCACGATGGCGCCGAGGCACAGGATGATCAGCCAGAGTCCGCCGCGCCACCTGGGCCGGCGGCCGCGGCGCGGCTGCCGGGTTGTCGGCAGCGGCCGCACGGCCGCCGCGGCGGCCTGCCCGGGGATCGAGGTCCGGCCCATCACGAGACCGCTGTCGCTGCCCGGTTCGCCGGCATCCGGTCCGCGATCACCGACCGGATGATGTCGTCGAGGGTGTACCGAGGCCGGAACCCGATCAGCTGTCGCGCACGGGTGCAGTCCGGGACCCGCCGCTGCAGATCCTCGTAGCCCGGTCCGTAGGCCTGCTGGTAGCTCAGGCGGACGATCGGGCTGGTCGACCCGGCGAGCTGGCGGACCCGCCGGGCGAGCTGGTTCATCGAGACCTGCTCGCAGCTCCCCAGGTTGACCGCGACGCCACAGGCGCGGTCGGTCATCGCGAGCGCGGCCAGCGCCGGGACGACGTCGGCCACATGGCAGAAGCAGCGGATCTGGGTACCCGGGCCGAACACCGTCAGCGGTTCCCCGGCGAGCGCCTGGGTCACGAAGCGCGGGACCACCATGCCGTACCGCCCGGACTGCCGGGGCCCGACGGTGTTGAACAGGCGGACGATCGTGGCTCGCAGACCGGCCGTCCGGACATGGGAGTGGACCAGGCTCTCGTCGACCGCCTTGGCCTCCGAGTAGCTCCACCGGTGGGTGAGGGGGGAGCCGACGATGCGGTCGTCGTCCTCGCGCAGCCCGAGCCGGGTGTTCTTCCCGTACACCTCGCTGCTGGAGGCGACCAGCAGTCGCGCGCCGGAGGCCGTCGCGGCCTCGACGACGTTCTCGGTGCCGTGGATGTTGATTCGCAGGCTCTCGGCCGTGCGATCGCGGATGACGAAGGCGCCGACGGCGGCCGCGAGGTGGAACACGACGCCGGACTGACCGACGAGGCGTTCGACGAGCGGGCGGTCCAGGATCGACCCGGCTACGAACCGCAGCCTCGGGTGGTCGCGGACGGCGTCCAGGTTCGCCCGGCGGCCGGTGCTGAGATCGTCCAGCACGATGACGTCCCCGCCCCGAGCGAGCAGATGTTCGACCAGATGCGAGCCGATGAACCCGCAGCCGCCGGTGACCAGGGCCGTCATCGCGCAAGCCCGATCGTCTGGGCCCCTGCGGCTCGTGGCCGGGCGGCCCGCCGTCCCCGCCGCCGGCGGGGAGACCGGCCGGCCGCCATGAGCCGTTCGTAGAGGTCATCGATCCGGCCGGCCACCGCGGGCATGCCGTATCGCTCCCGGATCGCCGTCCCCGCCCCACGCGGGCGGGGCCCGGTTGCCACCTCGCGAGCGATCTCCGCCCGCAACCCGGGGATGTCGCCGGGCACCCGGCGGGCCCGGTCGGTGGCGACGTCGGTGAGCGCGGGGCAGGTGGTGTAGAGGGCCAGCAGGCCGTTGGCCATCGCCTCCAGCACCGAGAGCCCGAACGTCTCCTGCGCCGAGGACGCGACGAACAGGTCCATGGCGGACAGCACGGCGGCCACGTCGTGTCGCTCACCGGCGAACGTCACCCGGTCGGTGACACCGTGCCGCGCCGCGACCGACTCCAGCTGCCTGCGCTGCGGCCCGTCGCCGACCACGAGCAGCCGCACCGGCCCGGCCATCAGCGGCGCGACGGCCTCGATGACGAGGTCGAACCGCTTGTTGGGGTCGAGCCTGCCCAGCACGCCGACGACGTAGTCATGCTCGGCAACGGCGAACTCGCGCCTGACCCGGACCCTGGCTTCGGCATCGAAGGCGACCCGATCGAGATCCACCCCGTTCGGGATGACCTGCACTGTCCGTTCGGGGACGCCCCACCGCACCAGCCGGTCCCGGACCGTGTCGGAGACGGCGATCGTCGCGTCACCGCACAGCCCGGTCGCCAGATAGAGGGCGCGCACGGCGACGGTCATCCTGCGGCGCTCCAGGTGGGTCTCACCGATGGAGTGCTCGGTCGCCACGATCACCGGGGTGCCCGCGAGGCGCGCGGCGGCCCGGCCGTAGACGCAGGACCGGTACAGGTGGGTGTGGACGACGTCGTAGTCGTCCTGGGCGATCAGGTCACGAAGCCGGAACAGCGCCGGGAGCTCGGTGTTGCGGGTCATCGCGAGGTCCCGGACCCGGATCCCGTCGCGCGCGATCATGTCCGCGACCGGACCGGGGTTGTAGAGCGTCACCACATCGGCGCTGTGCCGCGTGTGCCGCAGCAACGAGCGGAGCTGAAGCTCCGCTCCGCCGACACCGAGCCCGGTGATCACATGCAGGACCTTCACCATTCCTCCTCGCCAGGTCACGTGGCCGGATCCGCAGCGCGGACGAACCCACCGCGGGCAGCGTGCGCGCCAGGGCCACCAGGTCCAGCCACGGCGACCAGTACTCGATGTACTGGTTGTCGAACCGGGCACGATCCACAATGGATGTATCGCCGTGCAGCCCGTGCACCTGCGCCCAGCCGGTGAGGCCGGCCCGCATCCGATGGCGGTCCGCGTAGCCGGGTACGTCCCTGGCGAACCGGGCGGCGAAGTACGGCCGCTCCGGCCGCGGCCCGACGAGCGACATCTGTCCGCGCAGGACGTTGTAGAGCTGCGGCAGCTCGTCCAGGTGCACGGCCCGGATCCAGCGGCCGTACCGGAGGCACTGTCCGGGATCGATCGTCCAACGGGTGTCGGCGTCCGGATCGTCCACCAGACTGCGAAACTTGATCACCTCGGCGCAGCCGTCGCGCCCGACGACGCGCCGCTGACGGAACAGGACGGGCCCACCGCTGCCGAGCCGGACCGCGAGCGCCGTCCCCACCAGCACCGGCGCCAGGACGACGAGCAGCACGGCGGCGCCCACCAGGTCTGCCCCGCGCTTGACGAGCAGGCCGACTCGGCGGCAGCCGTGGCGACGCAGCGGGATGAGGGGGATGCCCCAGAGCTCGTCCAGGCAGCCGCGCGGCACCGCCATCCCCAGCTCGGGTACCCGCGGCACCACACACACGTCTGCCGGCCACGGCCGGGCCGCCCGCAGCTGCGAAACGAGTTCGGGTCCCGCCCCGCCCGGGTCGCAGATGATGATCCGCGTGATCCGCTGCCGGACGACCACCTCGGTCAGCTCGGCGATGCTCCCGAGCCGCGGCAGCGCCGGCCCGTCCGGCTGCCCCGGGCGAGCGTCGAGGAACCCTCGCAGGGCCAGTCCCAGCTCCGGATGCGCCCCGAGCAGCCGGGCCAGCTCCGCCGCGGTGGGACCCGAGCCGACCAGCACCGTCGGCTCCACGAGCCACCCGCACCGGCGCGCCGCCCGCAGCGCCGCATACGTCACACACCGAAGGACCACGACCGCGGCGGCACAGACCAACGCCAGCCACACCGCCTCGACCGCTCCCCACCACGGAGCCACCACCAGCAGCCCGATCCCGTGGCCGGCCAGGATCCGCGGCACCTGGGTGGAGACCCGCGGGCAGATCGGCAGCCGATGCCGCCCATCCGCGGCGAGCAGGCCGAGGACCAGCGCCGCGTACCCCGCCGCGGCGATGCCGGCGCCCGGCACCGATCGACCGAACCCGGTGACCGCCGCCGCCAACGCCAGCACGTCCCCGGCCGGGATCACAGCCCAGCCGGACCGCCCCGGGCCGGCGGTGCGGACCCCGAGGCGGAACCCGGCCGGGACGACGTCCCGGGCCTGCGCGGGAGCGCTCATCTCGCCGCACTCGCCGCCTCGGCCGACCACGCGGCCGGGGCGAGCCGCCGCGCGAGTGTGGCGGCCGCGAAGGCCGCGCCGTAGACGAAGCGCATCACCGGGCCGAACGCGGCGGCCACCGCCGGACCGGCGAAGTACAGGCCCGGGACCGAGGACTGGAAATCCACCCCGACATCCGGGGCACCGTCGACGGTCCGGACCCGGGCCAGCAGGTCGTCGTCGAGAAACGACAGTCGGCTCAGGTCTGGGCGGTATCCGGTGGCCGCGAGGACGTGATCGGCGACGATCGTCCGGCGACCACCGTGATGAGCGCGCAGGTCCAGCCGGACCCGGTTCCCCTGCGCCTCCGCCCGTTCGACCACGTGCCCGAGCAGAACCGGCACCCGTCCCTCGACCCGCGGCCGCAGCCAGTGCGCCCCGGCCGGACCCAACGCGGTTCGGGCGGTGCGCACCCGGCGCCCGACCGGCAACCTGCGGTACAGCCGCGGCTGGCAGGAGTAGAACCAGGTGGCCCAGCCGGATCCGAGGGGCGCCTCCGGCTCGCGCAGCCGGTGCCGGATCGATCGGTGAGCCGCCAGCGGGTCACCGTTCCACACCAGCCGGATCGTGCGGGCGACGACGTGCACGCTCGCGCCCTGCTCGCGCAGCAGCGCGGCGGACTCCAGGGCGGACTGGCCCGCCCCGACGACGACGACCTCGCGGCCGCCGAAGCCGCCGAGATCGGCGTGGGCGCTGCTGTGCGTGCACAGCCGCGCGGGCAGCCCGGCCAGGACGTCCGGCACCTGCGCGAAGTGCTGGACCCCGGCCGCGATGACGACCTCGCGGGCCCAGACGCGTTCGGTCGTGGCCAGCTCGACCTCGTAGCCGCCGTCGCGCGCGCTCACCCCGGTGACGTGCACCTCCTCGAGGCCGGGTGTCGCCCGCTCCCGGAACCAGTGGCCATAGGCGACGAAGTCCTCAAGCGCGACCGGCAGGCCGTAGTCGGCATAGTCGCGCCCGGTCTGGGCGCAGAACTCGCCGAGCGTGAGGCGGCCGCTCGGATCGGAGAGGCTGGAGGCGTACCCCTGGGACTTGAGGTACATCCCCCGGGGCATCGCCTGCTCCCAGAGCTGCATCGGCAGGCCGAACTGGCGGAACCGCAACCCCGTGGCGCGCAGGTGCGCCGCCAGGGACAGGCCGTAGGGCCCCGCCCCGACGATCGCGGCGTCGATTCGGTCATCCATCTCGGTCCACCCCTCGCTGTGCGGGCGGCCTGCGTCGCGCCGCCCGTCCGGGCCGGTAGCTCGGTCCGCCCGCGGCACGCCGCCACCGGCCGCAACGCAGCGGGCGGGTGAGGACTCGCTGCCCCATCCGCAGGCACATCAGCCCGAACGGCAGCAGGTCGTCGCGGGCGAACCAGGCGGTCTCCTCGGCGCCGCGGACCGACGAGAGCCACGCGCGCACGTCGAGCTCGCCGACCCGGCGGTAGCCGATCGCGGCGATCGGGTCGTAGTTCTCCACCACGAACCGCCGTCCGGTCACCGCGGCGGCCGCCGGGACGGCCCGGCCGGTCAGATCCAGGTACGCCGCGATCACCACGTCGACCCCGGCCTGGTCGCGGAACAGCCGGAACTGAGCGCCCAACCGGGGGTTGAAGTCCAGTAGCTGGTACGTGCGGTCCCGTGCGTTCCAGCGGAAGTCGAGGTCGACGATGCCCCGGTAACCGGTTCTGGCCAGCAGCTCGACCGCGGTCCGCCGCAGGATCGGCAGGTTGGCCGAACGCCCGAGGCAGGTGAGGCCCGCGTGGTGTGGATAGGACCGGTCCTTGATCCCGGTGAACGCGGGGCGGCAGACCGACCGGGCGTCGCAGTAGCCGTGGAAGAACCGGTCGCTGCCGGCCCCGCCGGGGATGAACTCCTGCAGCATCAGCTCCGCACCCGGCTCGCGCCCGGACTCCCGGTACACCCGCTCGAGCTCGGCGGGGGTACCGACGAGCATCGTGCTGCGCAGCGTGGCGCGGCGGGCCGGGCGCCACGGGGTGGCGAGCTTGACGACGACGGGGAACCCGATCCGGTCCGCGAACCGCCTCGCCTCGCCGAGGCTGCCGGGCGCCAGCGCGGGCGGGGTGGATATCCCGTACTCGGCGCACAGCCGATGCAGCGACAGCTTCCCGGCGACGCGCCGGGGCAGGTCGGGCGGCGGGGCGGGAAACCGGAACACCGAACGCAGCGGGTCACCGTGCTCGGCCAGGAAGATTGCGCCCGCGTCGTCGGTGGGGATGAGCACAGCCGGTCGGCCGATCCGCTCGGCGAGCACCTGCAGCCCGGCCACCAGCGGCTCGGGGTCCTCGGCCGGAGGCCGCCAGAACCAGCGTCCCTGCAGGTACCGCGACCCCGCGGCGGGCGCCAGCCGGTCCTCGTGCACGCCGTACACGGGCACCCCGAGCCGACCGAGGCTGCGAATGGCACCGAGCCCGCCGTGGTGCATGACGTTGGGGTCGAGCTTGAGCACGACGGCCGGGGTGCTGACATCGAGGTCAGGAAGCATCTGGCTCCGTCCCGTCCCCGGTCGGCTCAGACGACCCGGCGATGCGCGGCGGCATCGAACAGGTAGGTCGCATCGAGTACCCGCCGGCAGGTCGCGGCCCACCCGATGTCCACACCGGGATGCACGACGTGGATCAGCACGAGGTCCCAGTCGACGGCGGCCGGGTCACGCTCGCCGACCAGCACCCGGCCGCCAGGCAGCGTGATCACCGGAAGCAGCGGGTCGTGGTAGTGGATGTCGGCGCCGCGGGCGGCCAGCCCGGCGAGGATCGGCAGAGCCGGCGACTCGCGCAGGTCCCGCACCCCGGCCTTGTAGCCGGCTCCGACCACGATGACCTTCGCGCCGGCGACCGCCAGCCCGTCCTCGGCCAGCACCTCGGCGGCGCGCCGGACGACCCGGTCCGGCCGGTCGTCGATGCCGCGCATCGCCTGCTCGATCATCGGCGCGGTGCGGCCCACCCGGCGCAGCTGCCACAGCAGGTAGTGCGGATCGCACGGGATGCAGTGCCCGCCCACCCCGGGCCCCGGGAGGGCACCGAGGAAACCGTAGGGTTTGGTACCGGCGGCGAGGGTCACCTCGATCGGGTCGAGGCCCAGGAATCCGCAGATGTCGGCGACCTCGTTGGCCAGGGCGAGGCTGACGGCGCGGAAGATGTTCTCGTAGAGCTTGGTCAGTTCGGCCGCCTCCGGGGAGGTCACGAGGAAGACCGAGTCGGTCAGCTGCCGGACCACCTGGGCGGCCTGCGATGCGCACTCCGGGGTCGCCCCACCGACCACGCGAGGCGTCTCCCGCTGGACGTGATCCGGGTTCCCCGGGTCGATCCGCTCCGGGCTGAAGGCCACGTGCACATCCGTGCCCACCGTCATCCCCCGGCGCCGGAACGGTTCGATCAGCAGTTCTCGGGTGGTGCCGACGAAGCTCGTCGAGGTGAGGATGATCGTCTGTCCGCTCCGGGCGTGGGCGACGACGTCGTCGCACGCGGCGCGCAAGGCAGTGAGGTCCGGATCGCGGCGCTCGTCGACCGGGGTGGGGACGCAGACGATGACGGCGTCGTGGTCGGCCACCGCGGCGACGGCCGTGGTGAGCCGGAACCCCTGGTCGCCCGTGGCCGCCGCCAGCCGCCGCCGATCGCCGTCGCAGAGATCGACGTCGCCGCCCTCGATCGCCCTCAGCCGTTCCCGGTCGATGTCGACACCCGTGACGATCGGCACCCGGCCGTGCAGCGCCAGCGCCGTCGGGAGCCCGACGTAGCCGAGTCCGACGACCGCGACCGACCGCGGCCCGCTCCGGCCTCGGGATCCGTGCGCCTGCGCCACCGGGAACGGAACCAGGAGCCGCTCCAGTAGCCGTTCTCGGCCGTTGACGGCCAGCGACAGTGGGTGGCGTCCGTTGCTCGCGTCGGGTTCAGCCGCTGCCGTCACGTCGCCTCCGATCGTGTCGGGACCGGGCCCACCCTCGCACCGCAGGCAGCGGCGGTCCTCGGTCATTCGTGCGAGCTGGGCTACGAATCGCACATGTCGGGAATGGCCATGGCCGTCCCGATCCGATGCCGGCACCGCTTCGCCAGCAGCCGCAGCGTCCGGTCGCGGTCACCGATGTAGGTGCGGGGCAAGGCATGAACACCGCTGAGCCGGGACGGCCGGATCGCGCAGGCGTACCGATACCCTGCCGCGCGCACCGCCGACACGGCCGCGGCGTCGACGTCGCCGTAGGGATAGCAGAACCCGGCGACGTCCTGGCCGGACACCTCCTGCAGGAGCCACCTGCTGTCGAGGAGTTCGGTCTGACGCTGCGCCGCGGAACCCGACGTCAGGGACGTATGCCACAGGCCGTGCGAGCCGATCTCCATGCCCGCCGCCGCGACCGTGGCGACCTGCTCCGCCGTCAGCAGCGGCTTCGCCGTCCCGGCGTCGTCCCACGCGTTGTACCCGCCGATCCGGCCTGCGACCACGTACACCGACGCGGTGAACCGGTACCGGCGCAACAGTGGCAGGACGTGGTCGACGAAATCGGCGTACCCGTCGTCGAAGGTGAGTCCGACCAGGCCGCGTGCGGTGCCCGCGCGCAACGCGCCCAGCAGCTCACCGACCGAGGTACCCCGCAGGCCACGGCGCCGAAGCCAGCGCAGCTGTTCGTCGAACCGTTGCGGGCGCACCGTCACCAGATACGGGTCATGGTCATACGGAGCGACGGAGTGGTACATCAGGATCAGCGGACAGCGGCCCCCGTGCAGCCGGGTACGCTGCCGCGATTTCCGCCCGACCATCTCGCTCATGACGACCCGCTTTCGCCCGCTCCCCCGCGGCGGACCCTAAAGTTGGCCGAGCCCGGGTGCTCCCCGCGTTCCGGGGATCCGGGCTACGCCCTTTATGGCAGCTCCGGCCCGCTCCATCGGGGGATGCGATGACCACTGCGCGCCGCCAGGCCCTCAAGGCCTTCGACACGACGGCGACGATCACCGACCCACGCTGGTTCGAGTGGGTCTACGAGCAGGGATTCCGGCTCTATGTCATGCACAGCACGGTATGGGGAACCGGACTTCCGTGGCCGCGCACTCAGCCGCAGCTACGGATGGCGATCGACGCCGGGCTGAAGGTCGCGGTGTACACCCGCGATCCGCGCCATTGGCGCGCGGGAATTCAGGCCGTGGGCCGGTTTCGCGATCACGTGCAGTTCTTCCCGCTCGACGTCGAGACCGACCCCGGCTGCCGGGTGACCCGGGACATGGTCGATGGCATCACGGCGATGGGGATCCGACCGGTGATCTACTCCGGGGCGGGAATGTGGCACGAGGTGATGGGCGGGAACGTCACGGAATTCGCGGACGTTCCGCTGTGGGAAACCCATGTCACCGGAGCGGTCACGCTGGAGAACTACGCAGCCACCCTCGAATCGCCGGCCCCGGTTCCGTTTGGCGGCTGGAACACCCGCCGCACACCTCGGATCATGGTGCAGCAGGCGTTCGACGTCGCGCTCGGCGGAGTCGGCGTCGACCTCAACTCGGTTGACGGCGCGTTCTTACGGTAGCCGGCCGAGCCCCCGGAATAACGCGCCGCGGCCCCTCGGAAAAGCTGCGCCCACCGATTGCGGACAAGATGCGGCCGGGTCGGGGTGTCCTGGCCTGCGCCCCCGCACCGAAAGCCTCGTCCGGATAGAACCCGACCGATCGTGCAAAGCTGACGGCTTCGAGGCGGCTGTGCACTCCGATCTTCGAGAACACCTTGTTCATATGGGTACGAATCGTATGCGCGGACACATCCAGCGCGTCGGCGATTTCCCCGGCGGAACAGCCTTCGACCATACCGTGCAGCACGTCGCGTTCTCGGGCCGTCAGCGAATCCAGCGGACCGTCCTGCTCCCGCGCCCGCCGCACATCCTCGCGCAGCGCGCGCAGCACCGCCCCGAGCTGCGCGGGCGGATAGCAGGCATGGCCGCGGCAGACCTCCCGGATCGCCTCGAGAAGATCCTCCAACCCTGATTCCTTGGACACCCATGCATCGACCCCGGACCGCGCCGCCAGCACCGCCCCGTCGAGATCCTGGTCCGCGGTCAAGGAGATGAGACGCGCTTCTGGCCAGGCGATACGCACCCGATTCAAGATCCGCCTGGAGCGAATCCGGACCGACATCGTCTCGACCACGACGACGTCCGGCCGGCTTCGGCGGACGGCGGCCAACAAGCCCGGATCTCCCGGGGTGTACGTACCGACGACCAGGATGTCCGGCACTCTCGACAGATGCGCGGCCAACGACTCGGTCAACAGCCGATGATCGTCGACGAGGACCACCCGCACGACGTCCATCGCCTGAGCATGAACCACGCGGACCCGGCCGTCCTCATACAGATGCACCAGGATCGACACAACAAGGAGTGGACCGGCGTTCGTTCGGAACCACCCGAGTCAATTCGCCGGATCATCGAAGGTTCCGCCCGCAAACACATCGAAACGTTTTCCATGATCCAGCCGACTAGCTCAATGGCGTTGCCGGTCACGGCGACCACCGATCGTCGCCGCGTCGGCCGGCCAAAACAAGATCCTAATTGCTGGTATGGGGGAATTGTGGCAATTGAGTCCCGGTGCCAGGAGTCTGCGTTCGACCCCGGCCCGCACAGGGTGTCGGACCTTCATCGGCCTTTGCCGCATCCGGTCGATTCGGAGCTTCGCCGCTCGGCGCCCGACGGCCACACCGGGCGACACCACTCGATGCGATTCGGCCGGCCACCGATGACGATCGTGGTCGCCAGTGACCACCGGATCTTCGTCAGATCTTTGGTCACCGTCCTGAGCCGTGACGCGCTCGACGTGGTCGGCGTCGGCTACTCCCCGATCCAGGCCGTCGACCAGGTCCGCGCGCATCGGCCCGACGTATGCCTGCTCGATCGGCGTTTCTCGACCGCCGAGACGCTCGGGATCGTCGACGCTGTGCTGGCGGCGAGCCCGTCGACACGGGTCGTCCTGCTGACCGAGGGCGACCGCAGGGACACGGCGAACGCCGCCCTGCATGCGGGTGCGGCCGGCTGTGTCCACAAGACCCATGGCGTCACCGCTCTGCTGCGCGCCATCCACATCGTCGCGGGGGGTGGCACGGCCACCGAGTCGGCGGATCCGTGGGTCCGCCACGAGTCCGCCGAGGTCGAGGCCGCGCGCCGGCTGGCCGCGCATCTGACGGTCCGCGAGTGGCAATGTCTCGAACTGCTCGTGGAGGGGCTCGACAGCAAAGCCATGGCGGCCCGGCTGACGATCTCGGTTCCCACCGTACGCAGCCATGTGCAGGGGTTGCTCACCAAGCTGGGGGTCCACTCCCGCCTGGAAGCGACGTCGTTCGCCATCCGATACTCCCTCGTCAACCCCACCGTGAGTGCGTAACAGTGTTAGAACACTGTTACGCACTCACAGGGGAGACTGGGCTGCGTGAATGCTCCCCGAGAGAAGCTGTGCGTGGCGTTCGTCTGTACCGGCAACATCTGTCGCTCGCCGATGGCGGCGCAGGTCTTCCGCGCCGAACTGACCCGCGCTGGGCTCGCGGACCGGGTCGCGGTGATCAGCGCCGGAACCGGTGACTGGCACGTGGGCAACCCGGCGGACGAGCGGGCGGTCGCGCTGCTGCGCGACCGCGGCTACCCCGTCGACCACGTGGCCCGCCAG